>JAADFU010000109.1 GCA_013152715.1 Calditrichota bacterium | reverse complement strand
TCACTGCCTCGCGCAATTCCGGATTGAGATAATTGAGTTGTGCCGTATCGTTCCAGGGCATGCTGGTGCCATCGTTGCCATGGTAAATGTATCGGGTTTCTCCGGTTCGAAAATCGACACGTTTGAAAACAACGGCAGCGTCGGTGCGGTCGTAATAATGATCTTCGATGTAAATTCCCAGATTCGGATCGTCGGATAAATTTGCTCCGTTGAACGAATAGCCCGGAAACGGTGAATAGGGCTGTCCGATGAACCAATCCGGATGTTCAATTATCCATCTGGAATAAATTCCCGTGTGATTGGGAACCATGTCGCTCGCCAGTCGAATGCCGCGCTGCCAGCATCGTTTTTTTAAATTCTCAAATGCCTCATCGCCGCCCAGATTTTGCGCCACGACATAGTCGAACAGGGAATAGGCGGAAGATTCCGCTTCCGGATTTCCGCAATACTGTTTGATTTTTTTCGATGCGCTGCTCCGTTCCCAGATTCCGATGAGCCACAGCCCGGTGAAGCCCCAGCGCGCCAATTGATCCAGTTCCTCGTCCGGGATTTCATCCAATCGCGTGATGGAACGCTGGTATTTTTTCGATAATTGATCCAGCCAGACAAATGTGCTTTTGGCAATGAGCACCAAATTGGGCATCCAGTCTTTGTCCGGGGAAAATCGTTCCGGCTCGTCTTCCGCGCCGGTAAAATCGTAAACGTGTGAAGGCCCCGGACCACCGGCGAAGCGTAATTTTTCTTCTTCTTTGATCAAATCAAGGCTGCTGAGCAGGCGAGATAAATATTTCCCCAGCAGCGGACTCCATTTTTCCAGAATGTATTCCAATTGCCCGGTGAGCGAATGCGGCACTTTAATCGCCGGCGTTCTCAACATTTCCAGAAGCGGCTGATTTTCAGGGCCAAAATAAGGCTGCGATTTGAAAAATTCATCCAGCAGATGAATTATCTGCCGATATTCGGTTTCGTGCTCGAGTCGTTTGTCGTCGAAAAGTTCCAGATACGGAGAAAACGCCGGATTAGCATTGGCGAGCCAGAGCAAAATCATCTCTTCCAGCGCAACTTCTTTGTTGGGAATTCCTTCACTCTTCCCCTGAAGATATTGCTCGACCGATTGCTCGCGGTTGTAAACATGCAGCGGAGGAAATTCTTCGACAAAAACTCGCAGCGCCTTTTCGACATTTTCTTCCCCCAATTTATCAGTCAGCCATTTCAGCGCCTGTTCATTGAGCTGCGGATTTTTTTCCTGGCGGTAAAGTTCAACCACGTGATGCAAGATCTCATCGATCAATCCCATGGCATTGATCTGTCCCGCGCGGATGGCTTGCTCCGGGAAATTTACCAGATCGCGTTTGTCATTCATCTTGCGGACGAACTGGCGCACTGCGTGGAAATTGGCGAAAACGACATTTCCGTGCAGCGAAAAAAGAGATTGATCAAATTTGTATTTATCGCGGCTCTGGCGGGAGATGTGGAATTCACGAAGCAGCTTTCCGAGGGGCGTTAAATTCTGCCCGAGGGTTGGAAATTGAAAGGTGATGATTTTTTTTTCTGTCTTCAAAAAGAATATCCTCCGAATCGATAACGCAATTTCGTGAGTTTTTATTAAACATGAAGGATGAAACTGCTGAAGCAGTTATTTTATTTGAGAAGCAATTGGAGAAACACCCGATTAAAATCGGGTGTTCTTACAATCATATTAATAGTGCAAATCATTGTATAAACACCCGAATTTATTTGGGTGCAGAAATGAAAATGCAAAAATTAGCAACTGCTTCAGCAGTTTTCTGCTCCATCCTCTCATTCAATCGTTTGTTTCTGTTGCGATTTTATATGTTTGATAATCAAAATCGTTCCCACAATAATCAGCGCCACGGGCAGAACAAATTTGCCAAAACCAACTTCTCCGAAAAACAGGAACAAAAATCCCATGAAAGCCAGAATCCCGCCGGGGATCAGAGGCCACCAATGTTTTTCATCCGTATTCAGCAGAATAAAATAGAGCCCGATGAATGTGAGTCCCATGCCCGCAAACATCAAACCTACGCCCACGGTGTCGCCGAAAAAAATGACCAGCGAAACGCTTCCGACCATGCCTGCCGGGATGATTGCCCACCATTCTTCTTTGTGAAAAATAGCTACCGCCAAAAAGCTCAAGCCAATGAACAAAATGAACATCCCGGGCGCGACGTTGCCTTTGAGTCCGATTTCTTCGCCAAGAATCAACAGCGCCAGTCCCAGGGAAATAATTCCCGGGATCAGAGGCCAAAACTGTGAGCGATGCATGGAAATGTACATGCCAATGAATATAAAAAAACTGAACAGGAAAAGAATCCCGAATAACCACGCTGCATTGATGAAATGACATCAGTAGTGATTAATAGCAACAGTACGCCCAGGAGAACGATCAAAATCCCCCACACCAGATTCATAATTCTTTTGTCCATGATAAGCCCCTTTCTTTTTTAGTTTTCTGTTATTTTCAAATTGCCAAAATGGATGGCGTTGAACAATAATTTAAAAGTTCCGTACGGCTGTGCCCGATGCTGAACGCGAAAACCAAGCAGAATCACTTTCCCTTCGCCAAATTTGACATCCACGATGGCGGCTTTTCGCTGAAGTAATTTTTCGCCGCGAATCCAGCCGCTCAACAGCAGCGGTTCTTCCGGGTAATAGGCAACAACCCGTCTGTCAATATCCCGTCCCGGAATACTGGTGCGAAAAGCCGGGCTGTTGGAAAGAAAAGCGGCAAATTCTTCGGGCATGCCCCAGCCAATCGGATGATTCGTATTAATGCGCGCTTTGACCATGCAGCCCGGGGCATTGTATTCGCTGCGTTTTAGATTTTTCAGGGCATTGGAAACCGGCAGGGGAAATTCTTCCACCGGAAGCTGGTAGCCGTCGTCGAGCGTGATCAAAACACCGCCTTTTTGGACAAAATCTTTGATGTTTTTGACTCCCTGTTTTCCAATTCCGCCTTCATATTTTGGCGGTAAAGGACGGTAGAAACGAGCATTTTTCGGTTTTGGGTTGATAATGGTATTTTTACCGATATCGGGAATGATCAGCACGTCAAATTGTTTGTTCAGATCGCCTTTTTTGATCATGTCATTGGTCACGCTGACGAGATCAAATTCGAACTGTTCCAGCAGCCAGCGCGTCCAACCTTCGTCTATGCTGGCGCGCCAGGGTTTGTAAAGTCCCACACGTTTGGCGTCGACTTTGACTTTATTCTCCGGTAGCGGATGCCTCAAAGCATGAATCGGGAGATGCAAATTTTCTGCGACCGCTTTCATTTTTTCAGCATTAATTTTGTCCGCGGGAATTAGCACCGTTCCGGCGGGAAAACTCGCATCGCTGTCTGAAAATGGCTGCAAAGCAACGTAAATGTCAATTTTTTGTTTCAGAAGACGGTGAATAGCGCGGGTCGTTTGATTGTACTGCGAAGAAATGGCATATCCGAAAGATGTCTGTCCGCTAATTTCTCCTTGCGGATAGGGCGCCTCTTTCAGCAGACTCATTTCTACCGCTACAGGTTCTTCAATGCGGTCACATTTCACTCCCATGAGCAGCGGCAGACTCCAGGCAGTGACATCGTAGGGGTAGAGCGGTTCAGTTTCTCGCGACAATTTTACTTCCGGATAGCGCTGGATGTCCAGCATTTCCATGATAAAAGAACGCAGTGATTGAGCTGTGGGAATGACTACGCTTCCCGTCGGATAAAATTTGTTGCCGATGATGACGTCTGATTTTGTTTGATAAATTTGAAGCCCGTGCCGCAAAAGAATTTCTATCATTTTACCGGCAGTAATCGGGTCGGACTGATTCGCCGGAACGATGAACGCAAAAGGCGATTCTGTTTTTCCTTTTTCGATTCCCTGCAAATTCATTTGATAAAATCCGCGCAAAATTCCTTCGCGATATTTCGCTGAAGTTTCCAGAAATGAGTACGAAGCGATGAGTTCGTAATCGATGATGTCGCGCAAGCGCCACCAGCCGCCGCGCCAGGGATTGGGAAAATTGATTTGCTGTTTGTACTCAGCGAGACCTTTTCTGCCACCGGAAAGTTCGTTTTCTTCGATGTAAATTGGTGTAGCAATACGGCAGCTCGCCATTTCCGTGAGCAGACTCACGATATTTTTCCACGCTGCAGTACGCGTGCCGCCGGGCCAGTAGGAATCGAACGCCCAGGAATCGATGACGCCGGGTTTGTCGTTTTCTTCGAGGCGAAATGACATATTCGAGCCGTACAGCGCCTCCATGCGCAAAAGCAGTGGCGACAGATGCGGACTCATCGGGTCCTTGTAGGGTGGGACAAACATGCGCGGTCCTGTACTTCCCATTTGATGTTCGTCGAGATGCACCTGCGGGAACCATTCCTGACTCATCACTTTGTTGATTAATTTCGACTCTTTCATGTTGAGCATGTAAAAATCACGATTGTCATCGTGTCCCACGTAGCGGTGATAAAGCCAGGGCATTCTTCCGCCTTCGTATTCTGTGCCCACCCATTTTCTGTACCAGTCGGTGACCATAATTTGTCCGTCCGGATTGGCAGACGGCATGAGAATGAGCACCACATTGTCCAGATAAAATTTTGCTTCAGCATCGTCACGAGTCGCAAGTTCGTAAGCAAATTCCATGGACATCTGACTGGCGCCGATCTCTGTGGAGTGAATGTTACAAGTGATGAATGCCGTCACTTTACCGCTTTTGATTAAATTTTCGGCTTGATTCCCAGTGAGATTTTCCGGATGCGCTAATTGGTAATTTGCTTTTTTGATTTTTTCAAGATTACGAATGTTTTCTGCGGAAGAAATGACAGCGATAACCATGTCGTTTCCGTCGGTGGTTTTGCCAAGATTGAAAACGCTAATGCGCGGAGAAGATTGAGCCAGTCGACTCAAATAGGCGGATATTTGATGGTAATCGGCAAGTTGTCTGTCCGCGCCAACAGGAAAACCGAGAAAATCATCAGGAGATTGAATTTGTGCTTGCAAAGAAAAAGAAAAAATGAAGAGAAATAATGTCAAAAACTTCAACTGTTTGTTCATTTGGCCTCCCCAAAGTGAAAGTTTTTGCTTTGATTTGAAAGAAATTTTTGCTATTTTTAAGGCAATTATGATAGTTTTAATATATGAATTTTCTTTAAGAATGCAAGGAAAAAATATTTTTTTCACATAAATTTAACGGAAAAAAAGTTTCATTCCTTAAATAAGTGTACTGCACCTTCAAGGTGCAGCACACTTTAGAAATGATTTTTGAGGGAATTTTTTAATGTCAATTAATCAAAAAGCGGTAGTTGTTCTCGGTTTTGGCCTGATGGCGATTTCCGTGGCGTCCGTTCTCATAAAAATTTGTGCAGCGCCGGCGCTGGTGATTGCAGTTTATCGGCTCGGTTTGGCGTCGATTTTTTATCTTACGGTCAACAGGATTTCGCGCAAACCTTTGATCCGAAATCTTGATTCGGGACAGATAAAAGTTATTCTGATTTCAGCGGTATTTTTGACGATTCATTTCGCAACCTGGATCACGTCGCTGAAATTTACTTCTGTCGCCAGCTCTGTGGTGCTGGTGCAAAGCTCGCCGATTTTTGTCGCCATCGGAAGTATCATTTTTTTGAAAGAAAAGCCAAGTGGGCTAATGATCCTGGGAATTGTCTTTGCTCTGATCGGCGGCGTGATCATTAGTGTGCACGATTTTTCTCTGGATGAAAATTCTCTCACCGGAAATTTGCTTGCCATTGGCGGCGCCATCGGAGCCGCGGGATACCTGCTTTCCGGGAGACACCTGCGCAAGAGCCTGGACACTTTTCAGTACGTGGCTGTGTTGTATTCCATCACGACGATTTTTTTGCTCGTTCTGGCTGTTGGCAACGGCGCAGACCTCATTCATTATGATTGGCGTATCTTTGCTTTGTTTGCCGCAATTGCATTTTTCCCGCAGGTGATCGGACACACGTCTTTTAACTGGGCGTTAGCATTTTTTAGCGCTACGGCTGTGTCCATCGTTGCGCTGGGTGAACCCATTGGCGCGTCGATTTTAGCGTATTTTTTTCTGGGCGAGAAATTGACCTTCGTGAAAATAATCGGCGGGGTCATTATTTTGATTGGAGTGACGATGGCAATTATTTCAGAGGGACGGGCGATGGCAAGAACAAGAAACCAGATTCCTTGAAGAAATCTGGTTTCTCTGGCTTTTTCTACTTTTTCGGCAACGGCTTCATCACAATCAATGTCTTACCGGCCAAAAGGATTTTTATTTTTTTAATCTTCTCGTGGCTGAAATTCTGCTGATCAAGTCCCTTCCAGAAGTTTTCTACTAATTTGGCGTCTTCTGTATTCGGCGCCGTCATGCCCACGCTTCGCCAGAAATCCGAGGGAAGCATCAGTTTGAATTGAACAGCTTTGCCCGGCTTGATTTTTGAGGCTGAAGGATATTTGTCAATCTGCGGTTTTCTCAGCACAAATTCTTTGCCGTCTGGCGTGTAAATATAAAATTGATCGGTCTGGTAATTGATCTCCACTGGCTGCTCTGTTTCATTGGTGATTTTTATGATGAGATCATTTTTGATCATTTCGCCGTAAGCGTAAAATTTCGGCTCCATTGTTGAAGTGCCGGTGTAAGAGGCGCCGTAATTTTGCGAATAGGATGTGATTTTGAATTTCGCTTCATCTTTGGGAGCCATTTTGACGCCAAAAAAATCGTTCATCGCGGGCGGCGCTGCGCAGCTCACTAACCACAAAATTGCCAGGCTAACGATCAGTTGAGTTTTGAATTTTTTCATAAATTTTTCCTTATTTTACTTTCGAGAAATCTCCCGGTAAATTGGGAATTCTTTGCCTTCGATCAAATAGCGATATTCCGGATAATGGGACAGACCATAAAAACTTCGCGGTTCAAAAATTTGGACGATTTGTATCGCCCGTTCGTTTAACGTGGGAATGCGAATGCTGCCCGCCGGGATCTCTTTCTGCGCACGAATGAATTTTCCCGCCGGAATGATTGTGTCACGGGTTTCGTAGTGCAGCGTGTCCGTGCCAGTGATCCGGAAAACCTCGACTTCCAATTTTTGTTTTTTGTCTAATTTTTTGTAAGGCAAATTTTGATTGTTCAGCAATTCCATGAGTTCGTCGCGCGGATTGATGACGATGTAAGCTTCGGGACGAGAAACGACGAGCAAATTTTCCGGGTCAGGCCTGTAATCGGGCAGGGTAACTTTTTCATCGCGAAGAGTTGATACTTTTCGCAAAGTGACCTCCAGCGGACGGCTGGATTTTTTTGTGTAATCGGCTATGATGACAACGGAATCCGGATATTCTTTTTTCGCTTTTTCTCGAATGGAATCGACGAGCTGTTTGATTTGCGGAGATTTTTGCCGGCATTGCGCGATGAAATTTTCAATGAACGTCTGCTGGTATTTTGCCCGCTGCCAGATTTGTTCAGATTTACTGAGTGGGTTGAAGCCTTCCAGGATGAACGAAAGCGTCAGTTGAATGCCGAAGCCGTTCCTGCCGTCGTTGATGTCCGTGGTGCTGTGGCGCACGAAATCAGTCAGACCCCCTTTGGTAATTAAATACCGATTAGCGCGCACGCCCCGGTCGCGCGTCGCCTGAATTGTCGGCTGGAGAATTTCATTCAGGGCAAAATTTTTCAGCGGCGCCGGAATTGCCGGATTGGTAATGCAGTCAAATTGTTCGCCAAAATCTTTAATATATCCCTCCTTAAGCCAGGTGCTGAAACCGTATTCGTGGACATCAAGAGTAACCTGGGGGAGATACTTGTTGAAAATTTTTTGCAAAGCGCGCGTCTCCGGCTCGGTAAGAATAACGTGATTGCGGTTCAAATCGTAGTGGTTTCCGTTGCGGCGGCGGTTTACTTCATTGCCGTCCGGGTTGACCATGGGCACAAAAATCAGATTCAGTTTGCTGAAATCGTAATGGCTTGGATTGAGGTAAATTTCGTGCAAAATCATGAGCAGCGCTTCTTTGCCGGAAGGTTCGTTTCCGTGCTGTTGGGCGAAAATCATGACGGTCGTATTTTCCGATTTCCACTGCTTTCGCGGCGGACAAAATACTACCGGAATTTCCCGCTGCTGGTGTGATTTACCGGCAATTTCCATTTCCAGCATGTCGGATGCCGCTGTTATTTTTTGCAAATATTCCACCATTCCCGCGTTTGACGTACCGATTGGCGGCGTCTGTGTCTCGAGCGGGAGACGGATTTGTGAGAAGAGCAGAATCGGGATGAAAGAGAAAATGAGAAATAGGGGTTTAAATCTCTTCATTTTGTGACCTCATTTTTTTGTCATTTAACTTTTGGCAATTGGCTTCTGGCTTTTCGCATTGGGTATTGAGAATTAGTTTCGGAACATAGCGCAACGAACAAAACAAACAGAAAATGGGGTATGAGAATTAGATTCGGAACATATAGCGCAACGAACAAAACGAACAAGACAAACAGAAAATGGAGTATTGAAAATTAGCTTCGGAACTTATTGCCCAAATGCAAAATCTGCAACCCAACTCGAAAGACTAAAAACTTTAGATTTTCTCTAATGCTTGTTTTAAATCTTCAATCAATTCATTTGCTTTTTCGATGCCGACGGAGAGACGCACCAGACTCTCGCTGATGCCGGCTTTGGCGCGTTCTTCGGGACTGAGCCCGGCGTGGGTGTTAGTAATTGGCTGATTTGCCAGAGTAGTGACGCCGCCGAGACTGGTGGCTAATTTTATTTTTTTCAACGAATCCATGAATTTCTTCGTCTCGTCAAAATCAGCGTCAATCTCGAAACTCAACATGCCGCCGAAGCCGCGCATCTGTCTTGTTGCGATTTCGTGGTCCGGATGGGAAATCAATCCCGGATAATTTACCACGCGGATTTTCTTTTCCGATTGCAAGAATTGAGCAATTTTCAGCGCATTTTCATTTTGCTGACGGACGCGAATGTCCAGCGTCTCCATGCCGCGCATTGCCAGAAATGCAGTCATCGGATCCATGACGCCGCCGAAAATCTTGCGGTATTTCCAGATGGCAGAGGAAAGCTCAGCATTGGAGACGGCAAAGCCGGCAGTGATGTCGTGATGGCCACCGAGATATTTTGTCGCGCTGTGAATCACGACGTCGACAGCGAAATCTGCCGGATGTTGATTGGCTGGCGAGGCAAAAGTTGAATCTAAAAGAACAAGCGCGTTTTTTTCATGAGCAGCCTGAATCAGCGGCTTCATGTCCACAACGCGGAGCAGGGGATTAGTCGGCGTTTCCAGATACAAAATAGAAACGCCGTTTTCTATTTCCTTTAAAAATGTTTCTTGAGCATCGCAATTGACGAAAGTCGTCTCGATGCCTAATTTAGACGCATAATTGGCTAAAAACTCGAAGGTGCCACCGTAAATTTCTCTCTGCGCAACAATTCGCCCGCCTTGCGGAACCAACGCCATAATGGATGTCGTAATCGCTGCCATGCCCGAAGCAAAACCCAGCGCCGCCTCGTAGCCTTCCATTTGCGCAACGGTATTTTCAGCTTCCCGCACTGTGGGATTGTCCCAGCGCGAGTAAATGTAACCGGATCGGTTTTGCACGACATCGATGAGCTCATCTGAATTTTCGAATCGATATGTGGCAGAGAAAACCACTGGCGGGATGACGGGTTTACCTTTCATTTTTTCTCCCAATTTTTCCAAAAAGAAACTGCTGACGCGCAAGCGATTAATATTTTTGATATTTCACCAGATAGCTTTTTTTGAGCAAAGCCGTGCGCGGCAAATATTTTTTCAACGGTCTGATGAACTTTGACTGCCGCAAAATTTTGTCAAATTTATTTTTCCACTCCTTGTCGCTGATGCCTTCTAAAATGATGCACTCACCGCCCGATTTCAAAACGCGGTACATTTCGTCCAAGGCGCGGACGCGGTAGGGAAATTTGTGCAGCGCGTTTGTACAGATTACCAAATCGAAATAATCATTGTCAAACGGCAAATTATCAGCAACAGCGTGATGAAATTGAATGTTGCCATTCGATCCTTTTTTTCCATTTTTTTTCATTCTTTTTGCATCGGTATCCACGCCGTGAAATTCGCCGCCCGGCAGCAGTGCAGCCAACTTTTTCAGCAATTTTCCGTCCGAACATCCGACGTCCAAAATACGCTGCTGGCCATTGAAATTGATTTCTGGCAGAACCGATAAATTGTCCGGTGTGAAAAAACGTATCCGTTTCCGGTACTGGTAATTTCCTTTTTGAGATTTCTGTTGATTTTTCACCGTTGAGTCTCCGAATTTTTGCCCCTGAATTTCTGTTTTTTAAATCTAAAATATAGAACTTAATTTTGAGAAAATCAAGCAAATAATCAGGAAAAAAGAAAAATAATTTTCACTGAAATACATTAGCGGAAAAAAAGATACATTGAGAATTCCGTTTTTTCACTACGCATTATTATCGTTTCCTCAGGGTCATCAGCTTTGTGGTTCAGACACGCAAAGCGAAAAAATCGGTATGCGCTGTTGACATTCCACTAAAAATTGATTATATTTTATTATTAAAAAAATTGTTCCTCAAGCGTTTTGGGAGAAAAGCAATGCCGGCTAATCTGACGGCTCAATTCAAGGCTGCCGAAGAACGCTACAAATCCGCAAAAGACGACCGCGAGCGGCTGAAAGCACTGAAAGAAATGCTCGCGACGATCCCCAAGCACAAAGGCACGGAGAAATTACAGGCAGACATCAAGCGCAAAATTGCCCGTCTCAAAGATGAACTGGAAGTAAAAAAATCAAAGGGCGGACACAGATTTAATTTCAGTGTGGAACGCGAAGGCGCAGGCCAGGCCGTGGTCGTGGGGCCTCCGAACGTCGGAAAATCGAGCGTGATTAATGCGCTGACCGGCGCAAATCTGCAAATTGGGGACTATCCTTTTACCACGCGAATTTTCCACCCGGCAATGATGCCGGTGAAAGACGTGCAAGTGCAATTGGTCGATCTGCCGGCGCTGTCGGAAAATTATGTGGAAAATTGGTTGTCTTCGATGATTCGCATTTCAGACATGGTGATGATTGTCGTGGATATCAGCCGCGATGATGTGCTGGAGCAGATGGAAACGACGCTAAAAATTTTGGAAGGTTTCAAAATTAAATTGCAGGGAAAAATTCAGGAAGAAGCGGAAGATGATGTGCACTGGGTTTGCCTGAAGACGTTGATTGTGGGCAACAAAGCCGATCTGCCGGGGGCGCCGGAAAATTTTCAAATAATTGAAGAATTGTACGGCGACAGATTTGAGATTATCCCGGTTTCCGCAAAAAATCAGACAAATCTGGATTCGATCAGAATTGCGGTGCTGGAAATTCTCGATGTCATTCGCGTCTATTCCAAACGTCCTGGTCATGAGCCGGAAATGGAAAAACCGTTCACTTTTCGGCGCGGCGAAACGTTAATGGATTTTGCCAAAGCGGTGCACAAAGATTTCTCCCAAAATCTCAAATTCGCCCGCGTGTGGGGGAAGGATGTTTTTGACGGCCAAAGAATTAACAAAGATTATATTTTAAAAGATGGCGACATTGTTGAATTGCACATGTAGGCAGTGAAATGCAAAATAACCTGAAATTTTCGGAGAAGAAAGTTTTATTGGAAAAAAAAGAGGCCGCCGTTGAATTTAGTAGCGACCTCTCAAGTGGATTATTTTTTAGTGCTTTGAATCCAATAGTCCCGTTCTTCTTCCGTCATTTCAAAAACGACGCGAAACATTTCTTTTTCCTCTGAAGATAGAACCACTTTCCGCCGCGCCATCGCTTTTTCAGCGGTTTCTACCATATTTTCAAATCCGCGACCTTCAGTAAATTGGTCATTCATGTACCAGCAAAACGAAGGTACTAACCGGGGTATTAATTTTCCCGAATACACAACATTCGACATCGCTCCGATGACGGCGCCGGTATTGATAAATGTGCCGATGCTGGTTTTGGTGTGATCTCCAATAAAACTGCCTACTTTGAGACTCCCCGAATCTACCAACTCGCCGTTCACGGATAGTTTCACGTTGGTGTAATTATTTTTCAGATCGCTGTTGGTGGTAAAGGCGCCTAAATTGACCCATTCGCCCAGATAAGCGTGCCCCAGAAAACCGTCGTGATGTTTGTTAGAATAGCCATGAATGATCGATTCTTCGATTTCTCCGCGAACGCGACAGACAGGGCCAATTGAAGTTCCTTCGCGAATATTTCCGCCAAAAATATGCGTTCCTTCACCCACGTAATTGGGACCTTCGATATGAGTCATCGGATGAATAATCACATTTTTGTCGATGATGATGGGGCCGTTTGTCGTGTCGAGCGTCACAAAAGGGCGCACCGTAGTTCCTTTGTCAATGTGGATCAAATTTTTGTCTCCCACGATTGCCGCCTGTGGAGATACTTCGCCGAGAATATCTTTTTTTTCAATTTTTTCAAAATCGTCTTTGATGGCCTCCGCATTATTCTCAACCAGATTCCAGGGAAAATCGATCATTGTCGTTGAAATCGATTTGTTCGGCAAGCGGTTTTTGCTGTATCGCAACAAGTCTGGCAACGAGGAAATTGTGGCGTCGATGTTTGATTTTTTTATGAAAATGAAGGCGACGCTGCCATTTGTCTCGTAATAACCTTCTTCATCGGCAAATTCAAAAGGCGCATTCAAAGCCAGCAGTCTGCCATTGACGACAATCAAATCATCGCCCTGAAAGGATTGAATTTGATTTACGCGATCGGTGCCCATTTTTTTGCTGAAAACCGGAGCAAGATAATCGCGCATGAAATAGAAAGTATCAGGATTGCCCAATTCGCGCTCTATTCGCTCGCGCAGCGAAAACATGCCACATTTCAATTCGTACACCGGGCGGAAATAGGTCAGCGGATAAAGATTAGCAAAAAATTCATCCTCGAAAACAATTAACCTCATGGGTCGCTCCTTAATTTTGATCAATTTAGGAAAGATAACCTGAATATTTTCTTGTCAGCAGAGAAGCGGCTTCCTCGTCACAGACAATCGTAGCTTTGCGATGCATTTGAACGATCGTCGCCGGATAGAGCGCCGTAATCGGACCTTCGACCGTTTGCTTTATTGCATCTGCTTTTTGAGTCCCGCTGGCGAGCAGCAGCAGTTCTTTGGCGTCCATAATTGTTCCGACGCCCATGGTGATGGCGTATTTAGGCACTTCTTCGTCCTGCTCAAAAAAACGGGCATTGTCTCTTTTTGTCAGTTCATCGAGAGTTTTAATACGCGTGCGCGAACCGAGAGATGAGCCCGGCTCGTTAAAGGCAATGTGCCCGTTGCCGCCGATGCCCAAAATTTGCATATCGAGTCCGCCTGATTCTTCGATTTTTTGCTCGTACCATTCACAAAATAGTTCCACATCGTCCGCCATTCCCTGGGGAATGTGCACAAATCGTCTGTCCACGTTAATGTGCTTAAACAGATTTTCCCACATGAAATAATGATAACTTTGCGAATGCGACGGCGGTAAACCCACGTATTCATCGAGATTGAAAGTCGTTATTTTCGAAAAATCAAGCCCTTCTTCCCGATGCAAGCGAATTAATTCTTTGTAAGTTCCCAGCGGTGTGCTGCCTGTGGCAAATCCGAGTACGCAATCCGGTTTTTTGCGAATTAGTTCGGCAATGAGTTGCGCTGCTGTTTTGCTCATTTCATCATAATCTTTTTTGATGGCCACTAACATGGTTAATTCCTCCTGTGAATTTAACTTGACCCAAAAAAACATTTGATTGATTAGCAATTGCAAAAATGTATTCTGATTTGAAAGAACGTTTAAGAAAAAGAATCGTCTCCAAACAAAAGATATGGCGTAGATGTAATTTTGTTCTCTTAACTAACTATCTAAATTTTGCAAAAAAAATAATCGCTGGTTTTGATCGCTTCATTTTATTTTAATAAACTTTTTTCAAAAAGTCAATAGAAAAAATATTTTTTCGCAGAAATGAAAAGCAATGAATGTGGGTGACAAATTAGCCTGCATCTGAATTTTCAATTCAACATAAGGGAAAACGAATCGCTGAAAGGAGATGTTGTCCCGAATTTTTGTGCGTCCGGCTTAAAAAGAGAAGGGATACTGTGTGCACAGCATCCCTTTTGTTTCCGTGAAGCGATTGTTATTTAATACCGGCGGCTTCTTCCAGCATGTCTGTCGTCAGCGATTTCGGCCTTTCAATGGGATAGCCGAGAGCGCGGTCCCAGATGATGTTGGTGCAAACGCCTAACGCGCGTCCGACGCCAAAAAGAACTGTGTAAAAATCGTATTCCTTCAATCCGTAATACCACTGGATAACGCCGGATTGCGCGTCCACATTGGGCCACGGATTTTTGGCTTTGCCTTGTTCTTCCAGAATCGGCGGGACAACTTTGTACAAAACGTCCACATATTTGAAAATCGGATCGTCGGGCAAATGTTTCAGGCAAAAGTCGCGCTGAGCAGCGTAACGCGGATCGGTTTTGCGCAACACCGCATGACCAAAGCCAGGAATTACCTGACCGGAATTCAGCGTATCCCAGACAAATTTTTTCATTTCTTCTTCTGTGGGAACCTTGCCGCCCATTTTGTCCATCACGCCCTGAATCCAGCGCAAAACTTCCTGATTTGCCAGACCGTGCAGGGGACCGGCCAATCCGTCCAGCATGGCGCTGATTGCGTAATAGATGTCGGACAATGCGCTGGCTACCAGATGTCCGGTGTGCGCGCTGACGTTGCCGCTTTCGTGGTCGCTATGGAGAATGAAGTAAAGCCGCGCCACATCGTCGTACGGCTTGTCAATGCCCATCATGTGCGCGAAATTTCCGCCGAGGTCGAGATTTGGATCCGGATGAATCAGATCGCCGTTTTTGTATTTGATGCGATAGATGTACGCGGCGATGGAAGCCATTTTAGCCCACAAATTCATGGCATCCTCATAAGTGGGATCCCAATAATCCATTTTGCTGATGCCTTTGTTGTACTTTTTCACAAACTCAGATTCGTGTTCCATCGCGACAATCGCCGCGGAGAACATCGCCATCGGATGGCTGTCTTTGGGCATCGCTTTCAAAACATCCAGCACATACTGCGGCACTTTTCTTCGTTTCTTGAATTCTTCAACAACTTCCAGCGCTTCGTTCTCAGTGGGGATGTCGCCGGTGACCAATAAATGCAGGAACCCTTCCACATACGGCATTTCTCTGCCCGGTACTTTGGGCAATTTCTCCAGTACTTCGGGGATGGTGTAGCCGCGAAAGCGGATGCCTTCAAAGGGATCTAGATAAGAAATATCGGTCACCAAACATTTGACCCCCCGCATTCCGCCGATCGCCTGCGTAATAGTTACTTCCGACAATTTCGTATCGCCATATTCTTTCAAAAGTCTGGTCGTACGTGGGCGATGCGCTTCAATCTTCTTGAACAATTTTTCTTTTAGAGTAGCCATAACTCCTCCTCATGATAATATTTTGATTGGGAAAGAACACAAATGTAGTGTGAATTGTATGAAAAAATGTGTGGTTTTGCCTGTGTTGTCATTCTATTGTCAGCACAAATATCGAATCTTCTCAGAGCACAACACTTGTAAAAATGGAGAGGAAGGTTCGCTGTGATAAAAATAACAAATTTATTTATGAAAGTCAATAATTTTCTTTATTGTTTTGGAATTATTTGTGAAATTTTTCTCAAAGCAAGATTTTAGCCGCAGATATTAAAAAAAAAGCAACATCTTTCCAGGGAAAAGTGTTGCTCTGTCAATGACGCAATCTATTCAATGGGAATCTTGGTGTTGTATTTTACACTGGAGAGAACCACAAAGCTTTTGATTCTGCTAATGGCGGGAATTTTGGCCAATCGATGGAGCATAAAATCTTCATAGGCCGTCACGTCTTTGACCGCCACTTTGAGCAAGTAATCTTCCTCGCCGGTGATGGAGTAGCATTCCAAAATTTCCGCACAGTTGCGAAATTCTTCCTTGACCTGATCGATGGATTTCATTCTATGCCTGGCTAAAGTGATGGAAACAAACACGATGATCGATTTGTCCACCTTTTGAGGATCGACAAGCGCCACATACTTACGAATTACGCCGTTACGTTCTAATTTTTTTACTCGCTCCAACATCGGCGGCGGCGAAAGTCCTATTTTTGACGCCAATTCTGCATTTGTTATTCGGCCGTTTTCTTGAAGAATTTCCAGAATCTTTTTGTCAATTTTATCTAATTTCACAGCGCGCCTCCAACTTTATTAGCCCTTAATATAAAAAAAAAATATCTGATTGTCAATAATAAATATACAATAAAAATAAAAATTAGTATATAAAAATTATTTCAAAAGATGTTCTGATGAAATAATATTAGCCACCAGATTCATAGAGAGCAAAAAAAATGTTTGCATTTTTGGGATTTATTTTTAAATTGTAATTGGCGCGCTCATTCTTTCGTCAAGGTGGCGCCAGGGGAGAAAATTCGATGAACTAATTTTTGCTCGGAAAGGGATTCTGGAATTGAGAAATTCACGGTGGGAACGAACCAAATTTCGTGAAGGCTATCGCTTCATTGCCGGCGTGGACGAAGCTGGTCGCGGTCCGTTGGCAGGTCCCGTGGTTGCGGCTGCCGTGATATTTTCAAAATTGCCGTTACCTTTTGATGTGGACGATTCCAAAAAGCTTACCGCCAAACAGCGAACGAGACTTTTTAATCTGATCATGGAATATGCTCACAGTGTGGGCGTGGGCATTGTATCGCACAAAACTATCGATGAAGTGAATATTCTTCAGGCGACTTATTTGGCGATGACTCGCGCCGTCGCTTCGCTGCCCGAAACGCCGGATTTTGTGTTCGTGGATGGCAGAGGCGTTCCGCTGTTGAGTATTCCGCGGCAGGCGATTGTAAAGGGCGACCAGAAAAGCGTTTCCATCGCGGCGGCGTCGATTGTTGCAAAAGTGATACGAGACCGGCTCATGGAAAAATATGACCGACAATTTCCTGACTATGCCTTTGCCAGGCACAAAGGGTATCCCACTCGCCGGCACATCGAAGCGATTCGTCGCCACGGATTCTGCGAAATTCACCGAAGGTCATTTAAAATAAAACAGTTGTCATGACGCAGCAAGCTGCATAATTTCACCGCGAAGGCGCAAAGTTCACAATGAAAAAACTCATTTAAGCGGAGCGCATTATGCCGGCAAATCAACAATCTGACATCGGAAAACTTGGCGAAGAATTGGCGTCTGATTATTTGCAGAAAAAAGGATATGAAATCCTGAAGCGGAATTTCCGTTTCGGTCACGGAGAAATTGATATTATTGCCGAGAAAGACGGCGTTCTTGTTTTCGTTGAAGTGAAGACAAAACAATTCGGCGATTTTGGCGATCCCATCCATTGGGTGACGCGGCGCAAGCAACTTCAAATCGGAAAAATCGCACATGGTTATCTTTACGTGAACGAAATCGAGAATATGGATTGCCGTTTTGATGTCATAATTTTGAGATGGGAAGATGGAAATTACAAAATAGAACACATCGAAGACGCTTTTTGGCTGTGAAAAATTTCCTACATTTTAATTTAAGGAAGAAGACCGTGCGATAGTTCATCATATTCTGACAAAACAGAGAGGCAAGTTTCATTGTTGCCAAACATTTCGCACGAATTTTTTGAGACAATAAATGAAATTGCGATAAATTCCCTTGACTAAAATATTTATTATTGTTATATTTGTTGTCCAATTAATTTAACTGCAAAGTTCACTTAATTGAAAGGGAGAGTCCAATGGCGCATCAAATTTTGGATACCTGCAACAAATGCGGGCTGTGCGAGCCTAATTGTCCCATCGACGCAATTTACGAAGGGAATTACAAGTACGTGATTGACGGAGACACATGCGTGGATTGTGTCGGATTTGCTCCGTCTCCACTTTGTGTGAAATATTGTCCCATTCCCGGCACCATTGTTAAAATTGAATCGTAATTATTCACATCACAGGTATGCTTCATGACATTTTGCCGAATCACAAGGATTGTTTTCTTTTCCATTTTCACTCTGACAGTTTCGCTTTTCGCAGCAGCGGATATATTTCCGCTGCAACAAATTAAACCCGGGATGACCGGTGTCGGCTACACTGTTTTTGACAACGACCGCATTGAGTCTTTTGAAGTGGAGGTTCTGGACGTGGTTCAGAATTTTTTTCCGGCGCGGTCGATCATCGTGGTTCGGCTGCACGGGAAAAAAGCCGAACATGTCGGCGTTGCCGCCGGGATGAGCGGCAGTCCGATTTATTTCGACGGACGTCTCGCCGGCGCTTTGGCGTACAGTTTCGGAAATTTTATGAAAGATCCTATCGCCGGCGTGACGCCCATCGAGCAAATGCTTCCCATTTTCGCGAAAGAGAAAAATCGAGCTCGGGAAGCGCCCCATCTTTCGCTCGAACAAAATTATCGTTTGAGCCGTTCCTTTTTTTCCGCTCAGAAATTGACTTTGCCAGACCTGTTTTCCGTTCTGACAACTCCTTTTTCCGGCGGCAGGGGAGACATTCGCCCGATAAAGACGCCGTTGCTTGTTTCCGGATTTGCTCCTGAAATTTTACAAAAACTTGACGCTCAATTTGCCGAGTCAAATTTTCAGATTTTCGCAGCAGGAAACTCTCTGAAAAATTCCCAGCCGGAAAGCGATTCGTTGCGCCCGGGCGACGCCGTCAGCGTGGTTTTGGTGGGCGGCGATTACGACATCAGCGCCATGGGGACGGTCACTTTTTCCGATGGAAAACGAATTTTGGCCTTTGGACATCCGTTGTTCGACAGCGGACCCGTGTCTTTGCCCATGGCCAAAGGTCATGTCGTTACGACGCTTTCCAGTCTTGCAGCGTCCAGTAAATTTGGGACCGCCGGGAAAATTATCGGCGCGATTCGTCAGGATCGCTCCACGGGAATCATGGGGGTCATCGGCGCGACGCCTGAATTGATTCCGCTGGAAGTCAAGTTCACTTCGCCGGTCGCGCCGACGAAAAACTACCATTTTCAACTCAGCGGAGATCGTTCCCATTTTCAATATTTGCCGGTCTTTTTGTGGATGACGCTGGTCAATTCGATTGAATCTGCCCGGCTCGCCAATGGCGATTTTGCCCTGCAATTGAAAGGCAGAATTGCCATCGAAGATCACGACGATGTGATTTTCAATAATTTTTACGCCGGAGAGGGATTAGGTTTTTACAGCGGAACGGGACAAGACATGCCCGAGGCGGCGTTCGACGTGGCCATGTCTTTGAACGCGGTGTTGGTGAATGAATTTTTTATTCCCAAAGTTGAAAAAGTGACGTTGCAATTTCACGCTATTCCCGGCGCCAGGGCGGCTGTGATCAAAAAAATTTACACGGATAAAATCCGTGTCCGTGAAGGCGACACATTGTCCGTTTTCATCATTCTCAAACCGTACCATGGTAAAGAATTTCAATTGCAGAAAAAAGTGGTGCTGCCGCAACGATTGAGTGAGAAAGAGCTGGCGCTTTCCGTAGGTGGCAGCAAATTCATTACGGCAGTGGATTTTCAGTCGGGTCTGGCCGATGCGTTGCCACAGAATTTTGCTCAGATAGTGCAAAAGTTGAATAAAAGAAGACAAAATAATTTGATCTATTTTCAACTGAATGAAAAAATTCCCGGAACCAGACTCCAGGGAATAACGTTTCACGCTGTTCCGCCTTCGATATGGGGCCAGATATCAAATCGAAATGAGAAAAAGAAATCCTCCTCGGTTCGAGGAAGAATTCTCTCGGAACAATCTGTCGTCACGGATTTTGCCATTCAGGGCGGGAAAATCATCGAACTCGTGTTAGAGAAGTAGTTTGCTCGTAAAATATTTTGCGATTCAATTTGTTCACGTTTCAGACAAAGGAAAACCTCATGCGATTCAGAGCTTTTGTTCTCATGCTTTTTGCGATGCCGTTTTTTGGCTATTCATCGCAAACAGATTTTAAAAATTATCAGCGTTTAAATGATTTTGCCGCCGGGCAATCGAGTGGGATCAGCATCACAAATCGCGGCGAGCTGAGTCTGGCGCCGCGCTTGAGCAAAATCGCCGCCAGCGGCAGACCTTTTTTGTGGGACGCGGTCGGCGACGCCAGAGGAAATATTTTTGCGGCGAGCGGAGACGGCGCTGTTTTACTGCAAATTTTTAGCAATGGGAAAATTGACACGATTTTTCAACAACCCGATGCGGAGATTTTCGCCATTGCTCAAAATAAAAAAGGAGAACTATTTGCCGCTACGTCGCCGGACGCGAAAATTTACCGAATTCTTCCCAATGGCTCGGCAAAATTGTTCGCCCGATTGAATCAGAAATACGTGTGGGATTTGATTTTTAACGAAAAAAATGAATGCTTCGCTGCCACCGGAGACAGCGGTGTGATTTACAAAATAGACGCGCGCGGCAAATTTGAAGAATTTTACCGCAGCGGGGATTTGCACGCCCGCTCGCTGGCGTTTGACGGCCGGGGAAATCTGCTCGTTGGCACCAGCAATCAGGGCTACATTTATCGCATCGATTCGCATGGCGAGGGGTTCGTGCTCTACGATTGCAATTACGAAGAGATTCGTCAAATTGTAACAGCGGACGATGGCACAATTTACGCGCTCGTTGTCAGCAGAAAAGGAGTTGGCGCGCCAAAGAAGTTTCCCAGCAGTGAAAAACAAAAATCTTCTTCTCTGACTTCTCACCTCGATGATTTTTCCTTCAGCCATGATGCCGTGAAACAGTCAATCACTACTGCAATCATCTCCGTCGACAACGATGGTTTTGCGCAGATTTTCTGGCAGCCGTCGGTCAGGGAAGCGATTTATTCGTTGGATTACGCTGACGGATATTTGCTGGCAGGAACCGGCGAAAAGGGAAAACTGTACCGCATCGATTGCGCTGACGCCGATAATTTTTCCCAAATTGTACAGGTCGCAGAGCCGCAAATTTCGTCGATCATCAGCTTGAACGAGCGAGAGACGATTTTGGGGACGTCGAATTTGCTGGCATTTTATCGTTTAAAGTCAAAATCGTCGCAAAAGGGGAGTTTTGAGTCTCCGACTTTTGACGCGCGCGCTCTCAGCCAGTGGGGAGAAATCCAATGGGAAAAATCCGGCGAGATCGAAGCCGAATTTTTTACTCGTTCCGGGAATACGGGAAAACCGAGTCAAACCTGGAGCTCGTGGACGAAGTTGCTCAAAAAGGGCGCTGAACGCGGTCAGATCGCCAGTCCGCGCGCCAGATTTTTGCAGTGGAAAGTGAGGCTCACAGAAAAGCGTCACAATGGGAAAAATTGCATTCGCCGCATCCGGGTTTCTTATCGTCAGAAAAATTTTCCGCCGCAGATCACCTATTTGAAGGTTGAGCCGCTGGGCAAGCGGAAAACCACAACCGAAAAAAAATCGACCTCTTCCTTGCTCATGGATTTGAGCGCGCTCGATGATCTGGACGGCGCCTTAGGCAAAGCGCCGATGCCGACCGCCGGCGCAATGGCAGCCAAAAGAAACGGATACTTCAAATTATCCTGGAAAGCGGACGACCCCAATCATGATCAATTGATTTTTCAAATTCAAATTCGTCGCGAAAAAGAGAAGTCGTTTTGGTCAATCAAAAAAGAACTGACGCGAAAATCATTTGTCTGGGACAGCCGAACTGTTCCCGACGGAAAATATCAAATAAAGCTGATTGCCAGCGACAAAAAGCAAAACCCGATCAATTTAGCCAGACAAACTGCGCGTGTGAGCGATTGGTTCGTCGTGGACCACTTGCCGCCGCTGGTGAAAAATATTCGTTTGGAAAAAGACAAGGGCAAACAGTTGCGACTTTATTTTACGGTGACAGACGACATGAGCGCCATCCGCGAAGTTTACATTTCATTGAATGCGGAGCAATGGCAGTGGGTCAATCCGCAGGACGGCGTGAGCGATTCTCGCCGGGAGATTTTTGAAATTCCGCTTTTGCAAGCTCATGAAAAGATTCATTCTTTAGTCGTCAAGGCGCTCGATGAAGGGGAAAATATTGGTTATGGTCGATTATTAATTGAGGACTGAATCGATGATTGAGACGAAGAAAATCAACCAAATTGAAAAAATTATTCGGGAGAATAAAAAATTCATATTGACCACCCATTTGAATCCCGACGGAGACGCGCTGGGTTCTGAAGTTGCGATGGCGGAATATTTGCGCTATTTGAAGAAAACTGTTCACATTGTTAATATTTCAAATACGCCGACAAATTACGCGTTTCTGGATGAGAATGGGGAATTTATTCATTTTAATAAAGAAAAGCATGCGGAATTGCTGCAAAATGCCGATGTTTTCATTATTTTGGACATCAGCGATTGGGGACGATTAAAAGAGATCGGAGAAATTTTCCGCGAAACCCAGGCGCCTACCATCTGCATCGATCATCATCACATCAATTATCAGTTTGCGGACGTAGATTTGATTTGCGAGGAATCGTCTTCCACCGGCGAGTTGTTGTACGAATTTTTCGAGCGCGTTCAATTTCCCTTAACGCTGCGCGCGGCTTTGGCGCTTTACACGTGCATTTTGACAGACACCGGATCGTTTCGTTTCTCAAATACGACTTCCCGCACCCATTTTGTCGCTTCCAAATTGTTAGAGCATTCCATTGATACCAAAGAAATTTACAGCCTGGTTTACGAACAAAACAGCCGCACCAAAATGGCGCTGATGGCCGACGCTTTGCTCAATTTGCACTATGAATGCGATGGCAAATTAGCGTGGTTTGTGTTGACAAAGGAAATGTTCGAGAAACACAACGCTTCTGTCTGGGACACGGAAGGATTCCCTGAAATCCCTCGCACCATTGAGGGCGTGGAAGTGAGTCTGATGTTCACGGAAATCGACGACGCGGACATAAAAATCAGCCTGCGCTCCAAGGGGAAAATCGTCATCAACCAGATCGCGCAAAAATTTGGCGGCGGAGGTCATCATTTCGCAGCCGGCGCTCAGGTGAAAAAGCCGCTGGAGGTGTTGGTAAAAGAAGTGTTAGCGGAATTGAGAAGGGTGATGGAGTAGAGTTTTTTGGGGGTTGCTTTTGGCTGTTGGCTTTTGGCGTTTCGCCTCCCGCTGTTCGCCTTTCGCTGTTGGCTCATTTAATTTTTGTTAGCTTGATTTTTATTGATCTTTTTCCAATTTTAATTACCGCAAAATCCGCGTTTATCTGTGTCCAGTAAATATTTTTTTGCATCCTTCGATCAAAAAGGCCCCCATTTCATCAAAATCGGCGGAATGAGCAGCAGCATGCCGATGACGAAAAAAATGATTTCCAGCGGCAGCAGCCATTTTGCCCAGCGATCCCAGGGGATTTTTCCCATGCCCAAAACTGCCATGGTAACGCCGGACGTGGGAATAATCATGTTGCTGAATCCGTCGCCGAATTGAAAGGCTAAAACCGCGGTCTGCCGGGTGACGCCGAGCAGATCACTCAGCGGCGCCATGACGGGCATGGTCAACGCCGCCTGTCCGCTGCC
>JAADFU010000108.1:4445-11398 GCA_013152715.1 Calditrichota bacterium | reverse complement strand
TGCAGCGGATACCAGCCGACGTAGGTATCGCCGGCTTTGCAGATGATCCAGCCCGATTCATCGATGATTCTTTTCTCTAAATTTGCCGGAAAAAATCCGTCGATGTGCTCGGACGTTGTTCCGACCGGAATGTCGTAAAGTGCGATGAGCGTATTTTTGTGTTGAAAAGTTCGTTCGAACGGGGAACCGCCGGTCCACTTGTCCGGATTGTTGTATGTAGTTTTGGAAGCGATAATGCCTGCCATGGATGTTTTGATTTCTTCGGGGAAAAACATAGCGATTTCATAAACCGACCAGAAGGGGTGCAATCCGAAAATCGTGGAAAACGGCTTGCCGTAATTATAGCGCACGCCCCAGGTGTGTTGCTGGATCGGCTGCAAAATTCCGCCTTGCAGAGAGCCGATGCCGTAATCTTTGGTGATGTAATCGTATTTGTAAACCGCGGGATTTCGTTCAGTCCCGTAACGAATGATGTTGCGCACTCTTTTTCGTTCCTTGTGAATGTAAGGTTTGCTTCTGTCGTTGGCGATGTGGTAGATAATTTCCGGGAGCGTGTAGGACGTGAGAACCGGATAAATCACCCAGCCGTGAGCGCAGGGCTCACCTGCGCCAAAATAGATGTAGGCGAAAACTGAAGAAGCTGATTTTTTTGGCCTCATCAAGCCTCGTTCGTAAATTCGGCTGTGTCCTCCGATGTATTGTTGATCCAGATGTTCGGCGGCGAAATCCGCGAAAATGTAGTCCGTCATCATCAGACCCAACTGCTTGACTTCCGGGTCTTGAGCGTACTCGGCAAGCATGGTCATGGGCACTAAATATTCCAGAATGTAACCAGGCGAGTCAAACTCGCCCTGTCCGATCGTCGTGGTAATGCGCGCCCATTCGAATAGATATTCTTTGGCTTCCTGGAAATTTTCTTCTGAACTTTTTCCGGAAAACCATTCCGAACCGGGCAAATTTGGCCATTGCTCGGACATTAATAGTAAAGTCGAGTACCACATCGCCCAGTGATTTTCCGTGTCGCCGCGCGCCGGAGCGTAGGTTTTCCAGGCATGCCGCAGCGCCTGTTTGACTTCGTCCGCCATTTTATCTTTTCCGGCAAAGTAACAGCCGGTCACAGGGAACATCCAGAACATGGCACCTTTGGGATGTTTGAGCAATTCCAGAAACATCTTGTCCGCTAAAGTGACGTCGTTCCCGGTAGCATATCGCGCGGCAATCGCGGTGTAATTAGGTCGAGTGAGCGTGTCGTATTTGGCAATGAGCCACGCTTTTCTTTTCTCGAATTGTTTTAAATATTCTTTTCTGCTCAACATTTGTCCCGATACGTTTGTTGAAAATATGTAAAAAACAATTATTGTCATCAAAGTCCATTTTTTCATTGTGCTTGCTCCTTTAAACTTTTTAAAGAGATCTTCATTTAACCACAGAGCGAACAGAGAATGCACAGAGTTCACAGAGTCAAACCCTTAAACCCCTTATTTTGAAACATAGTAATTTTTTGTTTGTGAAATAACTGCTTAGTCAGATTGCTTTTTTACATCCCCCTAAATCCCCCTTCAAAGGGGGACTTACTTAGTTCCCCCCTTTGAAGGGGGGACAGGGGGGATGTTTGAGAGGAAGAACACTACAAAATATTATCGAGATTCTTAATTTGACTAAGCAGTAATAAAAATTAACAAAATTTTTCTTCGTGCACTTCGTGTCCTCGGTGGTTATTTCATCAACCTACCAGTTAACTATTTTAATCGCATAAACAAATCCGTTATCGATGCCAATGAAACGCCACGTTTTGCCGCCGTCGTCTGATTGGTAAACACCTTTGCCCATTGTCCCGGCGAAAACGCGATTGCTGTTATTCGGATCAACGGCGACGGCGTGAATGTCGAGCAAACCCAGCCCTTGGAAATATTGTTTCCATTTGTTGCCCCCATCGACGGATTTGAAAATTCCCGTCTGGAAGCCGCCGACATACATCGTGTCGGGATGTGAGGGATCAAAGGCGATGGCGTAAAAAGTATTTCCCAAAAGACCGGTGTCTTTTTTCTCCCAGATTCTTCCCCCATCGTCGGAAAAATAGAGTCCGTTATCCTCAGTCCCGACGACTAAAATGTTCGGATTTTTTTCGGGTGCTGCACAATCACGCGAATGTGGCGCACGCGCAAACCCATCTTGCTCCAGGACAATCCGGCGTCGGTGCTTTTGTAAACCACGTCTTCGGTAGAAGCATACAAAACATCGGGATTTTTTATGTCGATGATGAAAGAAGAAACAAATTGCGCGTCAATAGAGTTGAGCCCTTTGATGTGTTTCTGCCATGTTTTGCCATTGTCAACCGATTTGTAAAATCCGTAAGGCGAACTGCAATAGATGATTTTCGGGTCGCGCGGATCAAAAGCCACGCAGTTGGCTTCGGTGATTCGCCAGCCGGTGGTCACTTTCCATGTTTTTCCGAAGTCAAAACTCTGGTGTGAATTCCGGTGTGCGTGGCTAATGCGATAAATTTGCCGTTAGATTTTCGGTGAAGGTCAAATTTGAAAATGCGATTGTTGGGTCGGCCCATGTACTGCCAGACTGTGTCATTGTCCACGTTTTTGTAGAAAAGTGCAGAAAGCGGGATTGCCATTCCGGTGTGATAATATCCGGTGGAAAGCGTAGCAACGTAAATTTTGGAATCTCCCGCATGGACAAAATTCGGAACAATGAGCAACGTCGTCAGCGCGGTCATTGTCAAAATTTTCTTGAAGCAATTCATACTCACTCCCATTCCTTTTCGATTCGGTCATTCATTAGTCTGTTGGATTAGCCGGAAATGTTTCCGGAAAAGTTCACTTGAAATGAAGAACAAAATTGAGGAGAACAGATTGCAAAGATTGATGTTAAAGATAATTCATTTCGAGGATTAATGCAATGATTTTATTTAAAAATTTGGCGCCAGAGAGAAGCACGTAGGAAATTTTCAGGGGAAAGTTTAATTTCGATTAATCAGAAACAACGCAATCCAATTTTGGATATGATTTTCGCTGAAGTCGGAGCTATATTCCCGTTCAATCTCATGCTCCCTTTCAGAGGCTTAAAACCTTTGAAAGGGAACAGGGAAAAATATGCCATTAGCTGTCTAATTCATAATAATAATCCGACTGCCTCCGCTTCCGCCAAAGCGTGAATTGACGATATTATTAAAAATAGACCCGAATGTGTATTCTATGCCGATTGAGCCCCAATAATTGTAGCTTGTTTCCAATGCATATCGCTGCAGCAGCACATCTTCCTTGCTCAGGCCCGCGGCGCGCAAATGAAGCTGGTCGTGAATGCGAGAAAAACCGCCGAAAAGATTGATGGAAAAGCCCCGAAAAAGACGAACCGATAAATCGGTATTAATGCTAAAGTGATTTTTGGAAAAATCCTGAAAGTAATGCGAACCGGAAAGGTCGATGCCCACGTTGCCCCAGGGTTGTTTGAAATTCAAAGAGACACTCAAACTTTCATTGAAAAGATTATCTTTGGTCTTGAAATAGATTGTTTCTTCGTCGTACAGAACGTGTTCTGCATTCACCCGGTACAAAATGCGAAGCTCGCGTCGCGTTGATTCCGAGTAGGGAAAAATGTTGAATTCAATCGCCGGAGCCACAGAGTAGGCGGCTTTGATATTCATAAAAGAGGACTGATTTGCATCGGCCGAAGCGCCGACAGACCAGTGGTCAGTCAGACTGCGCACGACCAATCCGGAAAAACTTTTGTTTTTGCGCGTGGTTTTGTACCAGACATCGCCGTAGTTGTATTTATTCTCATTGGTGCTGGCGTTCAGCGAAAGTCTGATTTTCCAGTCCTCAGTGATGCGATTCGCTGAAATGCGGCCGTAGATATTGTGATTGCGGGATGATTTTTCTCCGTTAAACCAGCCGTTGATGCTCATGCGAAAAACCCAATTGTTCCACTGATCTTCTTTGACCATTGCGCCCGAGGGTTTGTTGTAAGACACTGTCATATTTTTTACCAGCGGCGTTTGCGCGATGTATTGAACCAGTCCGATTTTCAGAAATTTCACCATTTTTGCGCGTACGTTGTCCTGCGTGTCGTCCTGATTTGTTGCGAAAACAATTGTGTCATTTTTAGTGGAAAAATTATTGAGCCCGATGTAGGTCAAGGTATATTCCGTTCCCCCGCTTGCTGTGGCCTGACTGGTGATCATGATGTGGATGTCTGCATTTTTTCGGTCATAAACGTAATTGACATAGTTGATTTCCGTGCGAATATAGTCCAGGTCGCACCACTGGCAGTCGATGAACACTTTTGGCGCTGCTTTTTGCAAGGTTGAATCCGCTTCTTGACCGAACAAAATAAAAGGCGTGCAAATCAAAACGAGCAACAACAGCATACGTTTCATGGGAAAGCTCCTTTTTTAGATGATAGGATATGATTTTATTTTGTTTGCAAATGGAATTTCGAATGGCGTTAAAAACAGTATCGCGGGTTTTACCATAAGACGTGAAGACATACAAAAAAGTTGCGTTGATTTTTTATTTTTTGAAATATTTCCCCTGGTAAAGTTGATTTTTGTCAAGATAATTCTGAATGAAAACAAGAGAACTCCGCTTGTCAGCAGACCACTCTGGCGCCACGAGCCCGGTTTCAAATCTCGAATCCGCCATCAGGCGATGAATGATTTGATCGGGTCGCAGACGGATTAAAAATTCTCCTACTAATTCGGCGTATTCCTCCAGTTCCAATACTTTTAATTTCCTTTTTGAAAAATATTGTTTTTCCAGCACCGTGCCTCTGATAACCATGAGCTGGTGAATCTTAATTCCTTGAACCGGCAACTGCGCAATTTTTTCCGCTGTTTCCATCATCATCGCGTGCGTTTCGCCGGGCAGACCAAGCATAACGTGGACCACGACTTCGATATTTCGGTCGGCTAATTCGTGAATTGTAGCAAGGCTCTCTTCGAAAGAATGGCTGCGATTTATTTTACGCAGGGTGTCATTGTGTATCGTCTGAATTCCCAATTCTACACTCAAATAAGTGCGGCGATTGACATCAGCGAGATAGTCGTAAATCTCCGAAGAAAAACAATCAGGCCTGGTGCCAATAGCAATGCCGATGACATCGGGATGGGCAATGACGGGCTCGTATTTTTCACGCAGGATTTCCACTGGCGCGTGAGTGTTGGAAAATGACTGAAAATAACCAATGAAAGCATCGAATCTTTTCCTGCCGCGCGCAATTCCTTTTTCCAGTTGCACCATCACCGGCTCTGTGGAAGCCGCCACCGGACTAAAAGCCACATTGTCGCAATAAATACACACACCCGCCGCGGGAACGCGTGCCGTCGATATTCGGACATGTGAATCCGGCGTGCAAAGGAATTTTTAGCACCCGCTTGCCGAAACGGGTTCTGAGATAATTGTTGTAGCTGTGGTAGATTTTCATTTTTTTAACTGCAAAATAGAACGCGGATTCCACGGATTAGGCGGATTCGCGCAGACTTTCATAATGTTTGCGGATAAATTGAAGGCTGCTTGTATTGGCTCAAACATATCTCGTTTGGCAAACACACAGAATTTGTTCGCAATATATTCACATCTTTAATATTTTCCGGATGATTTCATGGACTTCAGTTGCATAAAAGAGTCCAACAAAAACAGCCATAAACCATGCCGAAAAGATAATGGGTCTCAACCAACTTGGTGGTACGCGTTGCGAGTGGTTTTTTTTATGAGTCTGAAAAAGAAAAACCCAGATGAACCAACTCCAATTTATTTTCAGAAAAGATTTTTGCGAATGAGAGGACAATTCTTCATTTCGAATTTCTTTCCAATTTTCAATTTCCCATTGGGGAAAATTATCAATTTTTGATTTGTCAATTCCTAATACCTTAGCCCATACATTGGCGTATCCTTGAATGCTTGTTTCGTATTTTGTACAAAAATACGAACGCAGTCTCTTTGCTACCAACGTGAAATAGATTGCAGTGTAAATGAAGCAACCGTAGGGCAAAAGTTGGGAATATAAATCATTATGAAACATGATATATGTAAATGCGAATGAACCGAAAGTAAGCAAGCTAAATATCTCGAGCAATGTTATCGTGAGAATCATACTTTTTAACGTAGCAGCGCGGTGAGTTCTGGTTGTTGCAGAGTTCGATTTTTGGGGTAGTGTTTCTTCGTTGTCGGGGTTAAAATTTCTCAACAGGGCTAAATCTTTTTCCCAATTAGCAATGGTAGCAAATTCATCAAATCTGGTCAAAAGGTACGCATTTTTTCGGTTGCCGGTGCGCGCGCGGTTCAGGATGATCGCAGTGCTAGGAATGAGGATCAGATGCGGAACCAAGAAAATAAACGGGAAACTGATAACCAAATCTGATTTCATAACACTCACAGACAATGAGAATAGCACAGCAGTAACTGTCACCGCCTGCCAAAATACTCGGAATTGCAAATCTCGATCCCGCTGGATTTCTTCCTGCAAGCGTGAAAGTTCTGCTTTTTCAAAGTCAGGTAAATGTGGCATTTTAGTCTCCTTCTTTTTTTGCAAATTTTGCAACAGCAGCCTTAAAAAAAAGAATGGTTTTTCAAAATGTACCCCACCTAAAAGGTGGAGCACATTTAATATCCGCGAAAATCCGTCCGATCCGTGTCCATCCGCGTTCTATCACACCGAAGTCTTTAACCTCCTCTCTTTCTCACTCCGCTGAATCGCCAACTGAATCAATCTGTCGATTAAGTCGGCGTAGGAAATTCCGTTCGCTTCCCATAGTTTGGGATACATGCTGATTTGCGTGAACCCGGGAATGGTGTTCAGTTCATTGACGTAAATTTCTGTCTCGTCCCGCAGGAAAAAATCAACGCGCGCCATGCCTTCGCAGCAAATCGCGCGGTAGGATTTCACGGCGAGCGCGCGAATTTTTTCGGCGACTTCCGGTTTCAGCTCCGCCGGAATGCGCAGCA
>JAADFU010000108.1:0-4394 GCA_013152715.1 Calditrichota bacterium | reverse complement strand
AAATTGATGTTTTTCCCGATTAGTGAGGATTTCTCCGGGCACGGACGCTTCGGGAAATTCATTGCCCAGCACCGAGCACTCAATTTCCCGCCCTTCGACGGCTTCTTCGATGAGAATTTTCGTGTCGTATTGAAATGCGTCCGCGACAGCAGTTTTTAGTTCCGACGCACTGGTGACGCGATGAATTCCTACGGACGAGCCCAGATTTGCCGGTTTGACGTAACAGGGAGAGCCCAGCGCTTTTTCGATCTGATGGAAATTGATCGACTCTTTTTGAAAATCGCGAAAGACAAGAAATTCCGGCGTGGGAATGAGCGCATCTCTGAGCAAGCGTTTCATCACATCTTTGTCCATGCCCACGGCGGAACCCAATACGCCGGCGCCGACAAAGGGGAGATTCAGCAATTTGAGGACTCCCTGAACAGTGCCGTCTTCGCCGCAAGTTCCGTGCAAAACCGGAAAAACAACGTCCAGCTCGAGGCGCGTGGTTGGGTCGGAAATTTTGACAAATTGTTGTTTGTCTTCACCGGGGATGAGTGCAATTTCCTCGCTTGGATTCGGTTCGTAAGCTATGTCCGGCCTGTCTGCGTGCAGCAAAAATCGCTCTGCCACGTCGCGGTACCAACGTCCCTGCTTGTCGATACCGATCAGTACCACATCATATTTATTTTTGTCAATCGCCAGATAAACATTGCGCGCTGACTGGATGGAAACTTCGTGTTCTGCGGATTTCCCCCCGAAAAGCAAACCGACACGGATTTTTTTTGATGACATAATTTTTCCTATTTTTAATGTTTTGTAGGTTCAAGTGGCAAGTACAACAATTCTGAAAAAATCCACAATAACAAGACCCAAGCTCCGAACAAATTCCAATTCCAAATAATTCAAACTCCAAACAGAATATAAAATAACTTAAGCTAATAATCAATAATAAAATTGGCTTGAGAAAAATTGTCTTTCCTGCGAACTTTTTGCAGGCAATTCTCGTCTTACTTGCAGGAAAAGGAGACATGTCTTGGAGAGAGAAAAACGACTTGTGCAACGCGCACAGAGCGGAGACCGCTCGGCATTTCGCCAGTTGGTGGAAGATCACGAGAAAAAGATATACGGAGTTTGTTACGATCTGACCGGAAAACATGAAGATGCGTGTGATTTGTCGCAGGATGTTTTTGTGCAAGCCTATCAGGCTCTCGGATCGTTTCGTGGGGATGCAAAATTTGGCTCCTGGCTCTACCGGATCGCGGTAAATTTGTGGCTAAATCGCAAGAGAAAAAAGTCATTTGCTTTCATTCTTTTCAAGGAAAGTAATCATCTCGATCAAAATTTTGCAGGCGGAACAACATCAAATTCCAATCCGGAGCAATATGCTGAATCAAAATTAATGCACGCCAACATTGCGCGCGCATTGACGAAACTTTCACCGCGAGAACGGTCGATTTTTGTGTTGCGTCACTACGAAGATTTACCGCTGAAAGAGATCGCAGAAATTCTGGAAATAAAATTGGGCACGGTGAAAAGTCTCCTGTTTCGCGCCTTGAAAAAATTGCAAAAGGAACTTTATTTTTATCAGGAAGAATTCCTTCGGGAGAAAAACAATGAGTGAATGCAAAAAAATACGCCAAAAGATGCCAGAAGCTGTCTATTCGGAGTTGACCGAAGATGAAAAAAAAGATTTTTTCCGACATCTGGATTCCTGTCCTGCGTGCCGGACAGAGTTCGCAAAAATGAAAAATAGTCTGAACGCAATGAGTCAATGGCAGAGGCACGAGCCGGGCAATGAATTCTGGGAAAATTACTGGGCAAATTTGGCGCCGCGCCTTAGCGAAAAAGCCGCAAGCGTAGGGTTTGTGCAAAAATTAAAAAATCGAATCTTGCCTGAAAAAATCTCCTTTGCCAGATTCATTCCGCAATTTGCTGCCGCTGTTGTCATTTTAATTTTCGGGATTTTTATTGGCAAATTTCTTTTTAATGGAAAAACTGATACCAACCTCGCTGAAAGTAATTTTCAATTAAGTGGCCAGCAAAACCAACCGGAGCTAATTTCTGCCGAAAGATATCTGGAAAAATCAAAAATTATTTTGCTGGGACTGGTGAATTTCGACCCCAAGAAGGATGATCCTTATGTTTTAAATTTGCCATATCAGAAAAAGCTCTCGCAAAACCTGGCATTTCAGGCGAATTATCTCAAAACCGAGCTAACAGATTCTGGCTATGCTGCATTGGCTGATTTGATCGGACAACTGGAAATTATCATGCTGCAAATTGCTAATTTGGAAAAAAGCAATAATTTGCCGGGAATTGCGCTCATCAAAGCGGGCGTGAAAAGAAATGGAATTTTGCTGCAAATTTCTCTGGAAGAAATGGGAATGACCGGGAAAAAAGAAACAAATCTCAATCCCGGAAAAACATCAGCAAAAATTTAACAGGAGTTTGGAAATGAAAACAGTCAAAGCGATTTCTGTCAGTTTACTAATTTTCATTATTGTCAGTGTTTCCTCTGTCGTCGCAGGAGAGAACCAAACGTCCGATGCCAAAGCCTACCAAAAAGTTTACCAGCTTGTGCTTGAAGAAAACTGGGGACAGGCGATAACTGAATTGAAGAAATTTGTCAAAGAATTTCCGGAATCGGATTGGCAGGACGATGCGCAATTCTGGCTCTGCTACGCGCGGGAAAAGAACGGAGAAAATCCGGAAATTGTGTTTAAAGGTTATCAGAAATTTATCGAAAAGTATCCCGGGAGCAAATGGTCTGACGACGCCAAATCAAATATGATTCGCGTAGGACAAAAACTGGTGGAAATGGGCAAAGATGAATATCGCCAGATAATCGAGAAATTTAAACAAAGCGATGAAGAACAGGTAAGTATTGCTGCGCTTTTTGCCTTGCAGCGAATTGGGGATGAGTCCACGCTGCCGGCGATTTGCAAGTTGTACGACCGTAGCAACAATGAAGAAGTTCGTTCCAATATTGCCATGGTGTTAAGCAAGTTCAATTCAGATCGTGCCATTGAAAAGCTCGCTGAAATTGTGCGAAAAGACGACAGTGAAAAAGTGCGCATTCGGGCAATTATGGCGCTGTCTCGAAAAATCAATAAAAATCCGGAAGCGCTTAAGGTGCTGAAGGAGCTCGCGGTTTCAGGGAAGGAAGAGGAAATCAGGAAACGAGCGCTAATGGCGCTGGCAGGTAGCGACAACCCGGACTTGATTCCATTTCTCCGCGAAATTGCTCTGAAAAATGAAAGTGAAAATGTGGCAGTGACGGCAATCATGGCGTTGTCGCGTTACAGAACTCCCCAGACTGCACAGGCAATGATCGATATTCTGAATAAGTCCAATTCGAGTAAAGCAAAACGAATGGCGCTGATGAGCCTGCGGAATTATCATAGCGCAGCAGCGCTGAAGGCTTTAACAAAGATTCTCGCAGCAAATGAAGATTCTGAATTGGTGCGGGCGGCTGTCGTTTGTCTGGTGGATATGCGGTCTGATGAGTCGGAAAAAGCATTGGAAAAAATCCTCTTTTCCAGTAAAGATAAACACATCAGAGAAATGGCATTGTCTTCCCTGCGCTGGATGGACAACGAACGCACCCGAAGGATTTTGCTCAAGTTGGCTCTCGAAGAGAAAGATGTGGATTTGACAAAAACTGCGCTCATGGCAATGCAGTCAAAGCAAAGAAAAGAGAATATCCCGGTGCTGAAAGAAATCCTCTCCAGCACAAAATCGCCGGATGTAAAAAGAATAATTTTGCGCCAGTTGATGGAAATCGACGACAAAACAGCAGTCAGCGTTATCGCCGAAATCTTGAAAACAGAAATTAATTCCGAAGTGCGCGAAGATGCGGTGATGACTTTGGGCAGGGCAAAAAATGACAAAGCTGTGGCTTTGCTATCAGATATTGCCAAAAACGATCCCAACATCCGCGTGCGCAAAAATGCGGTCATGGCATTGGGCAGAATTGGCACGCCGGAAGCGCAGGAGGCGCTGATTGAAGTGCTGGAAAAGTAGGGAATGCAAATTTGCATTCCCTACATATAGACAGTTAAAAAAACAATAACACAACATAAAGCGTAAAATCTATCAATGAACGGGGTTATTAGACACCCTGTTTATTGTAGCGTGAATTTGAAGCTGCTGAAGCCGCTATCCTGAGGACATTTTTTGGGGGCGTTTTTTTTCTAGCACGATGAATCGTGGTGTTTTTACAAATCCGATCCATTTCAAAGGTTCTGAAGGAGATTTTCCAAAAAAAATTCGCGCGCTGCTTCGCAGCGCTCCCAGAGCCCAGAGTACAGATTTTCCAGAGTACAGAGTGTTTTAAAACGGGGACAGAATAATACGAAAACCAATAACGTAGAACCTGAAGTTCGGATAGTGCCCGCTGCGATGAGCGCAAC
>JAADFU010000107.1 GCA_013152715.1 Calditrichota bacterium | reverse complement strand
ATAATTTCATGTTTACCTCCAATAATAATTATTAACTATTTTCACACCCACCTCCCCACCTCTCCCACATCCAGAATCACAGCTGAAATACCATATTTCATAAAGCCCTCAATGTCTGCCTCACCACCTTCTTCTGCGATTAATATTTTCTTTATCCTTTTGTACCGTCTTTTGTTCGTCTTCTTCAAAAATATTTTTAGGTCCTGAGCGACACGAATATTGTCCCATTCCGGCGCTTTGATAAAAATCAGCGCAATCAGTTCTCGTTTCACAAGTCGTAAAGCATCTTCAAAATTTGTCGTTGAAAAAAATTCACATTGTCTCGCATATTCAGCCTGTAAATCGCCCACAGTTTTTCCGTCAAAATTCAACAATAATATCTTTTTCATTTCACTATTTTCATTTCCTTGTCTTTTTCGTCATTTTGCTTCAATTATCGTACCATTGCGACATGGTCGGGCATATTGGTTCATATCCTATTGTTTTTATTAAAGAGAAATCAATAACATCTGCCCTTGTCAAATAAAAAGTGTTGCTTTTTTGTCACAGTACTGGCTTTTTTAAGCGGCAGAATTGTCCATTATCGCTATTTTCAGCTTTATTTTGCTTTTCGATTAATTTTGTTAAGAATTGGTAACTACAGGCATGGCACAACAGGGGAATGGAAAAAGATAAGCAAAAAAATAAAAAAACAACAAACGGGAAAGAGAAGAGTTGGTTTATTTCACCCCCAACTCCCGAATCAATCTATGAAGCGCAGAACGATGCATTCCTAACTGTTCAGCGGTAGCGGAAACATTGCCGTTGTTTTCCCGCAAAGCTCTTTTAAAATAGATTTTTTGAAACTCTTGCATTAATCTGTTTTTAGCGTCGGCATAATTTAAGTGAAATAACTCTTCGGGAAATTCATATTCTTTATCAGTATTTTCCAGTTGTATTTCCTCGCTGCCAATGGGATCGTTGCTGCGGTGAAATGCCAGAATACGTTCGATATGATTTTTCAATTCTCGAACATTGCCGGGCCAGTTGTAGGATTGCAATTTTTTTAATGCTTCAGGACTGATTTCCGCAATGGGCAAACCCATTTCGCGGGAAAATTTTTGCAGAAAAAATTTTGTCAACGGCTCAATATCTTCTATCCGCTGACGCAAAGGCGGAATTGTGATGTCCACGACACTCAAGCGATAAAACAAATCTTCGCGAAAAAGATTTTGTTCGACCATTTTTCTTAAATCTTTGTTTGTCGCCGCTATTATCCTCACGTCAACTTCGATCGATTCGACGCCACCGAGACGCTCGAATCGTTTTTCCTCGATAGCGCGCAAAATTTTGGCCTGCGATTCCAGCGGCAGATCGCCGATTTCGTCCAGAAAAACGGTGCCCGAATTTGCCAGTTCAAGTTTTCCTTTCTTCAGGGCATGGGCGTCGGTAAACGCCCCTTTTTCGTGACCGAAAAATTCGCTTTCAAAAAGCTGCGAGGCTAAAGTGCTACAATTAATCGCCACGAACGGTTTGTCTTTTCTGTCGCCCCAGCGGTGAATCTGGCGAGCGAGAACCTCTTTGCCCACGCCGCATTCCCCCGTGATTATCACCGTCGTGGTTGTTTTGGCAATTTGACTGGCTTTTTGCTGAATTTCCTGCATCGCCAAACTTTTGTGCACAATTTCTGCTTCCTGTTCCCGAAGCTGGCTTTCCAGGGCAAATTGTTTCTGAAGCTGTTCAAGTTGGCGTTGAATAATGAGAGCCAGGGCTTCGATGTTGGGAGATTTTGAAGTGTAGTGAAATGCGCCAAGTTTCATCGCTTCAACGGCAATTTCAACATCAGCAAAATCGGTGATCATTATCACTGGCAGGTGAGGAAATTTCTTTTTTATTTTTTTCAAAACCTCTAACCCGTTCGTTCCTTTGCCGAGTTTGTAATCGAGAAAAACGACATCGGGTAAAGCGTGTGCGAGCTGTTTCCACGCATCCTTTCCGTGATGCACAACGGATAGATTGAATAAATTACTGGATAATGCTTCGAATGTTCGGCAAAATCTGATATCATCATCCACTAAAAGTGCGTTGAGCTTTTTCATCTCCATTCTCCGTGAGTGTTGCCTTTAGTAAACAGACTTATGTTGTAGGTACTGTCACTAAAATTGTCGTGCCTTTTTCCGGGGCGCTACGTTCGACTTTTATTGATCCGCCAAATTTTTCCAATTTTGTTCGGGCAAAATAAAGTCCGAAGCCGCCATTCTCGTGCGGCTTTGTCGAATAGTTCTGCCGAAAAATGGATTCCCAATACTTTCTGGGAATCCCCACGCCGGTATCTTTCACCCTGACAATAGCGCTTTTGTTTTCCCGGCAGCACTCAATGGTAATTGCTTTTTCCTTCTGCCCGCGCATGGCGTTACAGGCGTTTGTCAGCAAATTTTCAAATATGGCCATTAAATCAGGTTCTCTCATCAGGGCAATTTTTTTCTCGTTAGTGGCAAAATTATGCCGGACAATGCAATCATTTTGTCGCTCAAATCGGGCAATCGTTTTTTGCAAGACATGAATCAAATCGCATTGAAAAATCTTGCGCGTTTCTGCACTGATGGCTTGGATGCTTTTCTTAATATTGTCAATTAATAGAAAACTTTTTTCCCAAAAATCCCGTTCTATTTTTTGTTTTAACATGAGTTCAACTTTGATCTTGTTGAAAACTTCTGATAAGGAAATGAGCAAATTCTCCAACTGGTACGCTTTGTCGGTTTCTACTTTTGCTCGTTTTGCTAATTGTCCTATTTTTGAGATTTCCTTATATACATTTCCATAAAAATCGGCAATCGACTCCTGGATTTCGTCGCGAATTTCTTGAGAAATTTTTTCGTTTTTTCTTAAATTAGAACTAAAAAGCTGAATTTGATTGAGATGACTCGCTGCCCAATTACCGTGATCAAAATTGCGGCAAGTAAGATTTAATTCTTCGATTATTAAATCGCGTGACAGCAAAGTTTTTTTTCTCGCCAAAATAAGAACTGTAATAGCCATCACGAGAATCGAAATCAGAAACAGAAATAGGTGAGGATAAGGATTAGCGAGATTAGCGTTGCAAATGTCAAGGAGCACATACGGCACAAGTCCGCTGACAAACAGATACTTTGAATTTTTTGCCGATAGCTTTCTTTTCCAAATGAGAATTTGTTTGAGAACAAAAATAAGCAAAAGCAGTAATAACAATCTACCAAATTCAAGCTGCCGTTCTCTATTCTTAATCGAAAAAAGAATAAATTGTTTTGCACGTTCGAGGACGGCAACGAATCCCTCCTGCTCGTAAATTTGCAGGATGCTGCCGGTAGAAATATTTTTCCTCACAATGTTGATCCCCGAAGGGAAAATAACGCGCAAATCATAGTTTTTGCCCGCCTCAACGCCAAAGTGAATAGAATGAGAATTCATACTGCCAAATCCGCTGCTGCTGCTGATTTCTCTCAGCCCTTTACAAAACGCAATTTCATCAAGATGACCTGCTTCGTAAAGAAAAGCTTTCCCCCCGATGGCGCTCCTGTTGCTTTTGACGCCGATGAGTTTGATCTTGATAAAATTTCCGTTGTTTAATTCGTTTCTAAAAAATACGCTCTTACTGACAACTCCTCTTGGCAGCACACAATCGATATCGCCGTCATTATCCGGATCGCCACAGGCAAAGTCCGTGGTATTAAGGGGATCTGACTTTCCGAAATAATCCTCATTAACTTTGAAACGTTTGTTGCCCAAATTTTCGTAAAAAACATCTTTTCCGCGATTGGCGACGTACAAATCGAGATCGCCGTCATTGTCGGCGTCAAAAAATCCGGCGCTATTTGTAATGCTCGAATCCACTAAACCCGCCTCAAAAGTCACATCCCGCAAATGCCCAGAGCCATCATTTTCATAAAGTCTATTGGAAAAAACCTTATGCGCGATAAACAAATCGAGATCGCCGTCATTGTCATAATCAGCCAGAACACAACTCACGCTCTTGATATTTGTATCCTTTTGCGCCGGCCACCATTTTTCTGTTACATCAGTGAAGCGAATATTTGAAATCGAACCCGCTGGCGTGTCATTGCGATAAATTCTGTCACGAAGATTCTGAAAAGTAACGACCAAATCCGGGTCGCCGTCAAGATCCAAATCCCCGAAACAGGCGCCATTCCCTCTCTGCTCCGTTTCTATGCCAGATTTTTCTGTAACATCGACAAACTTACCGCCACCGCGATTCAAAAAAAGCATGTTTGTTGTGTCTTCGTTAGTCACGAACAAATCCAATTTGCCATCGTTATTCACGTCACTCCAGATTCCCATGACCGAGCGCGTAATTCCAATATCGATTCCGGCCTGTTCTGCTTTTTCTTTGAAAAATTTGCCATTTCTGTTTTCATAAAATAAATTATTTTTGTAAA
>JAADFU010000106.1 GCA_013152715.1 Calditrichota bacterium | reverse complement strand
TCACGAAAATATTCGCCGGTTTCAATCTGCCGTGAATCACTGCTTTTTTGTGGACGGCAGCGAGAATGTCCGCTAAACTCAGTCCCAGTTTTAGCGACTTTTTCCAATCAATTTTTTGACCAGATTCCTTGGGCACAGATAAATTCCCCGCATCGACGTATTCTCTGGCAAAAAATTGGAGTTGATGATCTTCACCAATATCGTAAATGAGCGCGATATTGGGATGCGTGAGCTGGCCCAAACGACGCGCCTGTTCGAGAAAAGTTTTTTTGGTCAATTCCGGATCGTCGTCAATTTCAAAGCCGGGCTTCAGCACTTTTAAGACAACCAGCCGCTCCAGCATGGAATCCACTGCTTTAAAACTGGAAAAAATCTGATTCTGGTGCAATTCCTGATTCACCTGAAATTTTCCCACGGACTTGAGCGCCCCATTTTCGATCTTGTCCAGCGCATCGTGGACATTCAATTTGAAAATGGGCACCGCCTCCGCAGACGCCGGGTGGCGTAACTCAAATTTCGCCGGCAGTGCAGATGCGTCTTTTTTATTTTCTGCCAGCAAATGTTGCACCGATTCTGTGACAAAAATCTGTGAAGTTTTTGCCGTTTCATGATTGTTAATTCTGTCCGCCAACAGGAAAGTTTCATCGCGCGCAAACAGCGAAAGCGCTACTTCCAAATCATCGAAAAGATATTTTGCGTACCTGTCCTGCGGCGCCAGAGCGATGGAATTGATTACGATTTCCAGCGGCGACGGGTGATTGCCGTTCGTCTCGTTGACCTGCTCCTGTTTTTTGACTAATTTTTTGGCGACGCCGGTCAATTTTTCGATATTGCCGCCAAAAACGATGAAACCGTCCCGCGCCTCAAACGCCTGAATGAATGGCTTTTCAGCCGCCGGACTTCCTTCAAAAATCGTTTTGATAGTTTTTCTGAGCCCGGGCATACTGCCCTGATCCGTGCGCAACACGAACAGACAATTGGACTGCCGCACTACTTCCGACTGCGGATTCTCTTTATTTTCAGCAGGCGTGTCCATCAGAGGTCTCATTTTCTCCAGCAAAATTTTGTCATCCAGCCCCAGATTAACACCGGAAATTTCCCGCTTATTCAAACCCAAATCCCAGATATTGGAAAAAGTGTCTCCGGAAATAAACAGTTCGTATTCCTCAATAGCGGGCTGATGAGATGCGTCTGCTTTGACGGGAAATCTTTGAAACAAACGATTGACAGCGAGAAAATGATAAACATCCGCCAGAGAATCGAAAATCTGCCGTTCCCCGACCAATTCCTTGAACCAGTCTAAATCCGTAGCGCTAAGTTGCAAGTTATCCGGAGCAACTATCGCTATTTTCCACAAATTTGTCAAATAGAGATGTTTCCAGACGGCATTTGCTTCTTCGTTGAGCAAACTTTTCAACAATTTATCAGCTTCGTCAAACTGACGTTCTTCCCAGACTTTTTTCACGTACAGGGCAACGAGCAGACGGAAACGACTCTCGTTTTCACGGAATCTATTGATAAAATCGTGCGCTCTGGCGTGAGTTTTTCTTTGCGAAAGGACGTTCAAAATTTCCCGCGCTAATTTTTCAACATTTTTGTCATCCTCTTTCCGCAACGTTTTCGCGTAAACAGCCAAGGCAGCGTCGTCGTCGCGCTTTTTTTCCAGATACAAACGCGTAGTCGTAGCGGCCAATTCTGCATCGTCTGGATTCAATTTCAGCGCCCGTTCAAAAGCGGATAGGGCTTCGCTGTCAAATTGTTTTTTAAGCAAATATGCACGACTGAGATTCAAGGACGCCGAGGCGTCGCTTTCGTCCAATTCAACTAATAGTTTGAGCTTGGCAATGGCGTTATCGTATTTGCCCAGCTCAAGGTATAATTGCCCCAATTCAGCAAGCAACTCAAAGACTAAATCTTCCGCTTGCAACTGTGGTTGTTTTTTTTGCAGTGTCACGAATCGAACCCCTTTTTTTATTTGACAATTTGAAAAATTTGATTTATTTTCTCATTGTGACGTTGACGCCGCCAAAAACGATCTTCAGTTTTCAAAATGCTTCTCGGCTCCTCCGGGACAATCAAAAAATTAGCAGATATTTCATCCGACGTGGCGGCGCGATTTTTCCATTTCACAGCAGCGACACTGATATTATCCGCACCGTCGCGCATAGCGGCGTCGTCGACCAAATGCTGCGCCAAATGAGCCAGATGATCCCGATTGAACTGAACAATGCGCAAAATTTCTTCATCAGAAAGAGCGCGCGTCAAGCCGTCCGTGCAGAGCAGAAACAGCTCGGAAGCATTTGCCGGCGCCACACGAATATCGATTTTCACTGTCGGTTCCAGCCCCAGCGCCCGCGTGATTACGTTCGCCCGCGGAATTTTCTCCGCTTGCTGCGGCGAGATTTCGCCGTCAGAAACCAGTTCATTCAGGAAAGTATGGTCCACGGAAATTTGTTCAATCTTTTGCCTGCGAACCCGGTAAATGCGGCTGTCGCCGATGTTTGCCGCTGCGAAAAAATTTTCGCCAATGAGCAGCGCCGCCAGGGTAGCGCCCATGCCGCGCAAATTTTCATTTTCCCCGGAAAGCTGAAACAACTTCCGATTGGTCAACCGAATCGCTGCGATGAGCCGCCGCACTTTTTCCGGCAAATTTTCCGGGACGTCACCGGTGATTTTTTCAATGATTGATCGCTCTAAAGATTGGAACAATGACAAAATGAATTGTCCGGCGAAACGGCTGGCCTTTTCCCCGCCGCGATGGCCGCCCATGCCATCGCAAACAAGCGTCAGCCGCATTCGCTCATCAAAAGCGACATAGTCTTCGTTCACCGCGCGAACTTTTCCGGTATCTGTCTTTACTGCGATTTCGAATTCCATTTTATATTTCAGCGCCCTCAAACCGTTCTCATTCACTCGCAATCTCGTGGGGGAATAACGATCTTCGCCGTTCAATCACGACAAAATTGACCGCGAAAATCACAAAAATCAACAAAAAAGCCAGTAAAATAGTTGCCGGAAAAAACCACTTCGGTTTCAGTCGAATTATTGCCTCCATGTTCTGAAAGCTATTCCCTTTCATTTGTCCCCAAAGAACGGCTCCGCCGGGAACGCGGCTATTCGTGGAAAAGAGTTGAAAACTGTTGTCGCTCATTCGCTGCAAAATATCAATGAAAGTGTCATTATTAAAATCTGCCACGACCGGCGAGCCAACCGGGAACGTGCCATCCCTCGATTTTAGTACATACGACGTGAGCGCTTTCCCGGTTTTACCGCTGATGACGGCAATTCCCGGGGGCAATATCGGAACGATCACGTCCTGAATTTTGTCCTTATCGACATCCGCCACTGCCATTTGGCGCGGCAAAAATTTCCCTTGGGACAAATGACTTGTCCAGTCGGCATCCGCGTTGTCACCGGCAAAAATTGCGTTCAATGGGAAACATTTCATCTCGCTAAAAGTTGCCGTCACAATTTTTTTCATTTCTCTTTTGCCGAATTCGTGAATTAAGGCAACGGCGGTCTGGCTGGAATCCGCCGCCAGCGGTAATTTTTTCGCGCGGACGACATCGCCGCTGTCCATGTTAATCGCAATAAGCGCATTCTCATCAGACAGCGCCAAAACATCCGTTTTTTTGTCGCCATCCGCATCCGCAAAAACGAAAAGATTAATTATCCGCGACTTTTTCAAATCACTGATTTGGGACAAATCAGCAATAGTTTTCACGGAAAGGGAATCCTTAGTCAACTTTGCCGAGAAAATTTTTCCGGTCTCGCTCGCAAAAAAGATTTCCGGCAGGCCGTCGCCGTCAACATCCTCTGCAATCGGCGGCGTGGAAATATTCATTTTCAAATTCAACGATTTCCACGCCGCTTCGCCGTAATTGCCAATTCCAATGTCCAAAACGCCCTGTCTGCTGGCGACAAACACGTCGGGATAGGGGTCAGAGTTGAGCTTGCCGACGATGGGCGTGCCCGTAAATTCTCCGCCCAAAATTTGACTCGACCAAAATTCCATGCCGGTTTTGCCCTCGAAAGCGGAAATAACTGTATTGAATCCAGCGACAACAATATCATTCAGGCCATTTTCGTTCAAATCGTCCAGAGCGATAGTCGAATTTGCCAATCCCCGAACGCGCGCTCCCCGTTCCCACAAATCTCGTTTCGTTCGCCCGTTGACAATTGTCAAATACCCCAATTTGTCAAAAAACACGACATCGACAAAATGGTCACCGTTAAAGTCCGCCGCTGCAATCGAGTGAAACGGCGCCGAGGCATCCGCTTCATTCATTATTGTTCCAGTGTTTGGGTCGTTGGTTTGCTGAAAAAACACGCTGTTTGTGATTTCCAATTTTTCCGGCTTCTGCTGGGCAATCGACAATTGCTTTGCAAATTTGAAAATGACCAACGCCAAAATGAGAATGACAGCAACAGAAAAAAACAAACCTACACGAT
>JAADFU010000105.1 GCA_013152715.1 Calditrichota bacterium | reverse complement strand
GTAATTGACGCCATTGACATTGCGCAGATCGAAGCTTGTCGGAAGCTGCGCAGAATGTGATTTGTTTGGTTGTGCTTGAATTTGAGAAAAGAGCGAGAAAATTAATAGAAGGACGAGGATGAAAGTTGATTTTTTCATTTGAATAGCTCCGTCAATTCAGTTTTGCGAGAAGGCTAAAATAGAACGCAGATGAACACGCATGTAACGGATTCCCACGGATGCCTCTAATCTTATAATCTGCGAAAGTCCGCGCAATCCGCGTGATAGTAAAATTTTTTGTCAATCATCCGGATCAGATTTATTTTGTACTATCCAATCACCACCGGCTCGCGATTTTCATCCACGGCGACGTAAATGATTTCCGCAGAAGTAACCTGCACGATTTCCGCGGGATTGTCGTAGCGGCTGGCTTCCACGATCACTTCGATGGTGATGGACGTTCTGCCGACGCGAACTGTTTTGGTATAAAATGAAACCTGATCCCCGACAAAAACCGGCTGGAGAAATTCGACTTTGTTCATGGCGACAGTGACGTAATTCAGCGGCGCGGTTTTGCGCGCCTCCAGCGCCCCGGCAATATCGAGATAGGAGAGAATTACGCCGCCGAAAACTGTTCCGTAGCGATTGGTGTCCCGCGGCATGGGCATCACGCGCAGTGTGGGTTCTTGTTTGTTCACGAAATGGCTCCTTGATTTTCAACGAATTGAAATTATTAATGCCTAAAGGTGTACTACATCTTTGAGATGTAGCACACCTTTTGAAAATTTAATTGAACAACTGCCGATAGCGTGCATTCTTGATCGCCGGCATTTCTGATTGCACACCTTTGATCGCCTTCCACAAAATTTGATTCAATTCAAACTCCGGCGCTTCATCCTCATCGCTGAAGTCCATCGCCAGCGAACTTGCCGCGCCATAGGCAAATTCGGAATTGATTTTATCCATTGGGTATGAATTTAGCAAATGCTCGTACGGAGAAAAATCAGGCTTATCCTGAAAAGCGGGAATGAGTGGAAAAGCCGCGGCGTCGTACTGACTCATTGACGGCAAACCCAAAATGAGCTCGATGGTTTTCAGCACACTGGCGGTGTCGTACATGTTGTGATCTACAAAACCGTGTCGCGTGTACGGCGAGGCAACTAACAAAACCGAGCGATGCGCATCAACATGATCTGGACCGTTTTGCGCGTCATCTTCCAACACGAAAACGGCGGACTCTTTCCAGAATTTGCTGTGCGAAAAGGCGTCCAGCACCATGCCTAACGCCAGATCATTGTCCGCAACCATGGAACGCGGCGTGTGTTTTCCGGTCGCCGTGCCGTAAGTGTGATCGTTGGGCAGACGCATGATCATCAGATTGGGCAAATTGCCCGTTTTTTCAAATTCGTGTAATTCGCGAATGAACTCCTTCGCGCGCGATGTGTCCGGATAATCCAGATCCCAGGGGCGATAGTAAGGATCAAAATGTCCCTGCAAAGTTTTCATGGCTGTGTAGGCGGGATCATCCGCATCTGCGGGCGCTTTGATAAATTCGGCGTAACTACGGTAGCTAATGCCTTTTCGCGCCGCCATGTCCCAGAGGTAGCCGATGCTGGGAAAAGCGATTTCAAAATTTCCCTCGGCAGGATAGCCTTTGCCTCTGCCAGAGTAAGTTGCGGGCCAGGTTTTTTCCACAAAATCCGTGGCGATGGCGCCCATTGACCATTCGTGACCGTCAGCGCTGACTTCGGCATCCACATAAAAGTTGTCAAATAGCACAAATTGTTCAACAATCTTGTGGTGGTTCGGCGTGATTTTTCTGTCAAAGAGAACCAGGGAACTGTCTCCGTTTCCCTGCGCTAAGTCGCCGAAAATCTGGTCATAGGTTCGATTTTCTTTGATGATGTAAAGCACATGTTTAATGAGCGAAGGCTCTCCGATTTTTCTGGGAATGGCATGCTGTTCGTTCGATGCGGCTGTCTCATTTTTCGCCTGTTTTTTTCTTTTGTCCCAACCGTTATTTTTTTGCACCTGGGAGGTGAATTTTTTTAATTGATCTTTGTTCGGCTCGGGCAGCACAGCGACCGTTCCCCAGAGCAAGCGTCCGATGTATTGGTTTTTATCAGTTTGATCCGAACGGACCGGGCCCGGACCTTTGGGATTGGCTTTGGAGAGCAGTCCTTTGCCATTGGCAATGAAAAGTAAATCATTTTCAGGCGTCACAGCCACTGCCGTCGGATACCAGCCCGTGGGGATGAATCCCGAAATTTTGGATTCTCCCGGTTGGGAAATGTCCACGACAGTGACGGCGTTATTGTCGGCATTGGCGACGTAAAGCGTTTTTCCGTCCGCCGAGACGGCCAATCCGTTGGGCGTGGAGCCGTTCGGTGCGTTGGGATAGGGTTTCACGGAAATCGTCTCGACGACAGTGTCATTTTTCGTGTCGATGACGCTCACGTTATCGGTGTTGGCATTGGCGACAAAAAGTCTGCCGTCCGGTGCCAGCGTCATTTTGTTGGGATGGTCGCCCACGGGAATAGTTTTCAGCAGAGATAAATTTTGTGCATCGACCACAGCGACAGCGCTGCCGCCCCAGATGGAAACGTACAGTTTGTTAAAATTTTTGTCGGAAACGACGTCGTACAGAAAATGATCGAATGCGAGCCGTTCGATTATTTTTTTCTCGGGCACGGAAATTTTCAGTAAAGTTTTGAACGTTTTGGTCGCCGCGAACAGGATGTCGCCGTTGTTCGCTGATTTTAATCCGGCGACGAACCATTCCGCTTTGTCGCCCGGGTTGAGAAGGATGGAATCGGCGCGGATGAATGCGTTGCCATTTTTCTCAAAAATATAAATCAGATTCTTTCCGCCGCCGGATACGAATAGTTTGTTTCCGTCAGCGCTGAAATCGATACCGAAAAAAGAAGCGCGCACCGGCAAAGTTTGCGCTTGTTTTTTTGCAGAGATGTCGATGATGGAAACGAATTGCTGACTGAAACCATTGTTGGTTACGGCGAGATATTTGCCGTCAGGGCTGATGACCATATTCAGCGGCAAATCGCCCACCGGAATTTGCTCGCCGGCGGGAGTTAATTTGTAACGATTGGGCAGCAGAACCGATCCGTCACTCAATTTTCCCGGAAGCATGGTCTCCGTTGTTTTGGAGCAAAAGAATAGAGTTGAGAGAAAAATAATGAGAAGGAATGACTGAAAAATTTTGTGAGTCAGTTTCATGGAATGCCTCGAATTTGATGGTGAAAGGTATTATCGCAGAATATCACTTGCGATCAGAGAAAACATGAATCACCCGAAAAATTTATTAAGGGGGGATTTCCAATGACCAATGGCGTTGATCAGATATTCCGCATTGAATAATTGGGTTTAATTTAACAAATAAAACGATTCATTGCAAGACGTTTCTGCGCTGAACAGCTATTTTTTTATTGATTATCAGTGCAATTTGCCCTATATTGAATTTATTAAACTTACAAAATTCGGAGAAAGACCTAATCGAATATTAACAGAACAAGGATGAACGTGATGAAATTTTCCCGGAGCTTCATTGTTGGAATTTTTTGCATTCTTTCGATGGCAAATCTCGTCTCTGCCCAGACCTTTCGCGAAAAAGTAGCCCAAATGCTCATGGTTGGATTTGACAATGAATCGAATTTTTTTGACACACTGATCGTCGATATCAGCGAGCGCCAGTTGGGCGGCGTGCTGATGTTTAAACATAATCTGCGCTCGCCAGAGCAGATCAAACAATTGACGGGGCAATTGCAACAAGGCGCACAAATTCCATTGCTGATTTCCACCGATGAAGAGGGCGGACGTGTGGCTCGGCTCAATCAGACAAACGGTTTTGCCGCAACTTACACGCCTTATCAATTGGGAACCATTTTCAACAACGAGGATACGACGCGACGCACTGCCGCCATGATGGCGGATTGGCTTTTGCAATCCGGAATCAATACAAATTTAGCGCCGGTCGTCGATGTCAATGTCAACCCCCATAGCCCGGCGATCGGGAAATTGCAGCGCAGTTTTTCGGCTGATCCGTGGACGGTTTTTCAACACGCGAATTGGTACATTGAAGAATTTCAGAAAAGAAACGTTATTTGCACGCTCAAACATTTTCCCGGACACGGCAGCGCCACGGCGGACTCACATTTGGGCTTTACGGATATTACCGATACCTGGGCCGACAGCGAGCTTGTGCCGTATCAACAGCTTTGTGCGGCAGGATTTGAAGGCATGGTCATGGTCGGTCATTTGTACAATGCCCATCTGGATTCACTCTATCCGGCGACACTCTCGCACAAAATAATTACAGATTTACTGAGAGAGGAAATCGGATTCAACGGCGTTGTCATCAGCGACGAGATGTTCATGGGCGCGATTGTTTCCTATTACCAATTTGACGAGGCCATCGAACTGGCAATTAACGCCGGTGTGGATATTCTTTTGTACGCCACGAACAAATACCAGGATCAATCTTTGGTGCGGCAGGTGATTGATATTGTGGCGCAAAAAGTGGGTGAAGGAAAAATATCGCCACAGCGCATTAATGAGTCTTACGAGAGAATTTTGCGGCTCAAAGAGGAGCTTACTTCAGTGAAACCGGAAATGGCAGAAGCTGTTATCCCGGAAAATTATCATCTGACGAATTTTCCTAACCCGTTCAATAATCGCACGACGATTTCCGTAGCGACCAATCACCCTGAATTTATCTCAGTTGCCGTGTACAATGCTGTGGGGCAATTGGTAACAATGATTTGCCAGCATGAAATGGTCGCTGGAGCGCGTTCATTTGTTTGGGATGCCACGGGATTTTCCACTGGAATTTATTTTATCGCTGCCAAGGGAGAAAAATTATCAGCAACCCGAAAAATCATTTTGTTGCGTTGAAAATTTTAAGAAGAAGATACGGGATAAGTTTTTGGAATTTAAAAAAAAGAGGTGAAAACTTTAACACTTTCACCTCTTTGAATTTCAAAATTGAAAATTTAATTTTTAGTAAATACCCAACTGATGTCCCCAATCGAGCACTTTGTAATTTCTGTTCCCATCCTGCGTCTGAAATGCGGCATTGAAGGTAATGGAATAGCCGTCATTCTCGTTGCCAATGTTGGTGATGATCATTTTGCCGTATTTGTTGTCGCCGGTTTTTACCGCGTACACGTGTCCCAAAATCACGGCAATGGATTTTCCTTCTTCGCTGTAACCCATTTCCGGAGCCACGTCGCTGCCGTCGAGGTCTGCCATGTAACCCAGGTCTTGAATTCCCGCGCTGTTCATGCCAGCAAGCCAGGGGCGGATATTTCCGGCGTTGCTCGGATCAAAAGCTTCGTTGATAATGTCTGACCCGTTGGTGCTTGTATAGCCGACTTGCGGGACATCGACGACAGAAAAACTATCGAAATCAAACCCTGCTTGCGAATCATCTCCGCTGACCTGACCCGTTGAGGCGGATTTTAATGTCACCGAATAAATTTCATCGCGCGGTGTGTCTTTGATGACGTTGCTGGGGTAGCTAATTTCGTTCTTTTTGTCTTTTTGGTAAGCTACCACCGCAAAACTGTAAGTCTGTCCGTTAGTCAGATTCGTGAGCGTCGTACTGACCAGATTGTCAGAGGGCTGGTTAAAAGACAGCGAATCAATTTTTGAGAATACAACTGACAGACTGGTGTCAGATGACTGGGAAGTGAAATCGCCGATAGCAAAGAAAACGTAATAGCCGCCGAAGTCATCTTCGTAATTTGAAGTGTACCAGAATAAGGTTACCTGTTCGTCTCCGGTGACGGAACGCAGTCCGAGCGGCGGCGCTAATTTGCTTTTATCAATGGTTTTGAAAATTTTTTCTGCCTGGGAACAGCCGATGACGAGCGCTAAAATAATTAGTAAAATTGGTACAAGCGCAAATTTTTTCATGGTTTTCTCCTTAACATTGGTTAAAAAAATGGGTTAACATTGTGATCGTTGCAGTATTGGAAGAATTGCATTTTTTTGGCAATTTAGATGTCTGAAAAATAAAAACGGTTCACGAAATAACGCAAATTTTTTGGGCAGCAGGAATTGTGCGTATGAATGCAAGCAGAATTTAATCATAGCCAAATTTTTAACAGGAAATTGAATTTAAAAATTTCGCCTGCGCTATGCCAGCAAATCCTGAATGAGCCCAAATTTGTCTGCCGGCATTGGGAAGTTTTGTCCCAACACAAAATTCTTCAACACGGCATTGATCCACTCTCTGTCAGTGCGGGCGGATATGAGCCGGATGAAAGAATTTTGCCCCTGCTGGACAATTTCGTAGTGCGCAGAAAATGAAATCGGCGCTGTTTCGCCTTTCAAAAGCACGTCTCCCGTAATTTTTTTTGCATCGTTGTCAAGGGTGAAATTCAACATTTTTCCGTATTCTCGAATGAGTTGATTGATGGCAATTTTTGTGCTATTGCCGTCGGTGTAGTCGTGGAGTTTTTTTATTGTTTTGCTTAAAAGTGACATGAATGTAATTTTTCCTGAATTATCTGAAAATAGGGTACAGAAATTTTTTTGTAAATTAATTTGATTTTTTTTTTGAAAATTAGTCACCGAACTCTTTTCATTACAATGAATGTGATAATTTAATACTTTGTTCAAAAAGAATCAATCGAAAAAACGGAAATCCCTTGCTATTTTGAAATAAAAGATCGATTTGAACAAATTTGAACGCTAATTTAACCCAATTTCTCCTGCCAAAAATCTCTCACATCTTTCCACATCATTTTTGCTGCCAATGAACAACGGCGTCCGTTGATGCAGTTCTGTCGGCTGAATGTCCAAAATTCGCCGATGACCATCGCTGGCTTTGCCGCCGGCGTGTTCGAAAATGAAGGCCATAGGCGAAGCTTCGTATTGCAGGCGGAGTTTGCCGTTTGGACTTTTTGAGTCAGGCGGGTACATAAAAACGCCGCCGTAAAGCAGAGTCCGATGCAAATCCGCCACCATGGATCCGATGTAGCGCAAGGAATATGGTTTTCCCAAATGATTGTCTTTCGACTTGAAATAGTCCACGCAGCGTTGCATTTTTTCGTCCCAGTTGGCGTAATTGCCCTCGTTGACGCTGTAGATGGAGCCGCTTTCAGGAATTTGGATATCAGGATGCGAGAGCAGAAATTCTCCCACGCTGGGGTCGAGCGTGAATCCGTGGACTCCGTTTCCTGTTGTGTAAATCATCATTGTCGAAGATCCATACACCACATAAACGGCGCCGACTTGATTGAACCCCGGCTGCAAACAGTGGTCGATTTTATCGGGCGGCATATTCGGCAAACGGCGGTGAATGGAGAAAATGGAGCCAATGCTCACATTGGCGTCGATGTTGGATGAGCCGTCCAGCGGATCGAAAAGCAGCACGTATTTTCCGCTGAGAAAATTTTGTGGCACGAGAATGACGTTTTCAACTTCCTCGGACGCCATGACGCAGACTCTGCCGGTTCTGTCCATTGTTTGGCGGATGACTTCGTTGGCGAATTCGTCTAATTTTTGCACGATTTCGCCCTGAACATTTTCATATTCTGCCGAGCCTAAAATTTCTACCAGCCCGGCTTTGTTGACTTCGCGGGCGATGACTTTAGCGGCAAAAGTGATGTCGTAGAGCAATTGCGTGAATTCGCCGGTCGCTTCGGGAAAGCCTTTTTGTTGATGTTCCAAAATATGACGTTCAATGGTAATGAGTTCTTTCATTCATTTTCCTCCGTGTGTAATTTTAAAGGAATTATTAACTCATGACCCGAGCAGATGAAATTTTGGTTGCAGAGAAAAAGGAGGTTGTAAAAAGAGAAAGAATTTGCATTTTCTTGCATAGGCGAGAATGATTGTTTTTTTACTTTATTTTCGCAATGGGATTGGGATAAATTACCCCGCCTTCGCCAGAATTTAGCGACGGATTTAATTATAAAATAACAGTTCTGCTGGTATGAATTTGTGAGCGAAAGCACATTTTTTCAGGAAAAAATCAGGTCAATCGATAATTTTTGAACGCCCAGAACACTTCTTTCACGATTACCTGAATCACTGCAAAAACAGGCACCGCGATCAACATGCCCACGATTCCTGCCAGGGCGCTTCCAACGAGCAGAACCAAAATCACCAGCAGCGGATGAATTTGCACACTGCGGGAAACGATGAGCGGCGACACGAGCACATTGTCCAGCAACTGAACAATGGCAAAGGCGATAATTACTGCCAGAACTGTTCCCAGGGAACCAGTGTCCATGAAAGCGACGATCACACCGGGCAAGGCGCCTACCCAGGGACCAAAATAGGGAATCATGTTTGCCAAACCCGCCACGACGCCGATGATGAAAAAATAGGGAATGTGTAAAATGAACATAGCGATGACAGAGAGCGTGCCGATTACAGTGGACACCATTAATTGCCCGCGAATGTAGCCGCCCAATTTTTCGCCTGATTTGTGCATTAAGTTCAAAGACATTTCAAAATAGCGATTGGGAATCATCTGAATGATCCATTTTTTGAATTTTCTGCCGTCTTTGAGCATGAAAAATGTGATGAACGGAATTGTGATGATCAAAATGAACGACGAAGCGAGAGAGAGCGCCAGCGTGGCGCTTTTTTGCAACAGCACTTGAATGAGCATGTGCAATTTTAAGCTCACAGAATGGGCGATTTCCGGTTTTTGCAGCGCCGGGATTCGGTCGGATAAAATAATTTGCAATTTTTCGACGATGGAATCCGGATTTTCGTTTTGGATGAATTGAGTGATGGAGCCGATTTCCTGGGCAAACGCCGGAATGAAAAGTCGGGCTAAAACGACGATGATGGAAATGAAAATGGCAAAAATGATGAGCACGGCAGCGCCCCGGTTCAAACCGCGACTTTCCATGCGATCCACAAGGGGATTCAAAAGAAAAGCAATAATGAACGAAATTCCCAGACTCACAAACAACGATTGGATATAGGGAATGAGTTTAATGGTCAAAAATAGCAGCAGCAAAATTGCAAGAAATTTGAAAATTTTGACCATCCAGGAACTGTCGAAAATGATGACCAATTGTTTGGAATTGCTTTTTTCAGCGGGGGCATTAAAATTGTCGTAAGGCGTCATTTAATTATCTCTGATTTGTCCACTTTTTGTTTCAATAGTTGAAGTTCTTCGTTGTTCAGCCGCAGTCTCTCGGCAATCATTTGCGCCAGGCGCAGGAGAATTTTATTTCCGAGTCGCGGCTTGCGCTCGATCAGATCGAAAAAATCCGGACGGAAAAGTCCGATGAGCCGGGTTTCGCCGTCAGCCACAGCGGTCGCCGAACGAGGCGATTCGTCCAAAAGAGCCATTTCGCCGACAAAATCGCCAACGTGCAGCGTGGCTAATTCCTCTCGTCTGCGGTTGTCGAAATCTTTGAAAATTTTAATGGCGCCGGTTTCGATGATGTACATGCCGAGACCTGGTTCGCCTTCGTAAAAAATGACTTCCCCATTTTTGTATTTTCTCTGATGGATAATGCGCTGAAATTCCCTCAGCTCACCTTTTTTCAGATCGTTGAACATGGGGACTTGTTTCAAAATGATGGCGTGTTTCACTTGCAGTTTGCCATTTTTTTCAAAAATATTTTCCCAATAGCTGTTCTTTTTTTCATTCATAGCAGCCTAAAGCCCGTCGTTATTAGGAGTTGAAAAGTTTAAATTATTTACAATTTTGTATTTCAAATTGAATCATGGCAGGATATTCACCGCTTAATTCAAGTCCTGATTAATGCGTAGCAACAACTTTGCCACGATTTTTTTTAATATGCTCATTCTGCGAACCGAAAATCCGGAAACCTTTTATTGAACTAATATAATAAAACCGAGCAAGGTTGTCAAGTTTAATTTTAGTTGTGCCTAAAATGTAATTATTTGATTTTTCTATTGATTTTATTCAATAAAACCATTATTTTATAAGCTATGCCGATCAGAGGATTAGAAATATCAATTTTGCTGATTTTATTTGCGCTCACTTCTCAAAGTTTTGCCCAGCAAAATAGCGGAGCGACCAATCAGCCACGCAGTCGTCTGGATGATATCCGTCGCGAGATTCGCTCTTACCGCAATCGCATCAGCAATGAGGCGCGCAAGGAGGAGAAAATTCTCCAAAATTTAGAGCAATTGGATCGGGAGATTGATCTGATTCACGAATTGATCGCCGAGCTCAAAAAAGAGGAGCGGCAGAAGTTGCGCACGGTGGAGAGCATCAACGAAGATATTGACACCAAGCAGGACGAACTGACGCGATTGCAGGGAATTTACAAAAAAAGAATTGTCACTTTTTACAAATATGGTCGCTTTCGTGATTTAGAATTGCTGTTTGCGTCGCGGTCGTTCAATCAGACGCTGGTTTTATTCCGTTATCTGAAGTTGATTGCCGATACCGATCGGCGAAATTATCAGAATTTGTTAAAGAAAAAGCAGTTCATCGAATCAAAAAAGGAAGCGATGAAAAAAGAATTAATTGCCAAGCGCGCCATCATTAATGAGAAGACCGCCGAAAGCAAACGTCTGGCGGAAAAAGTGAAACAGAGAAATCAGTTGTTGTCAAAGGTGCAGCAAAATAAGAAAATATATCTGGAAAAATTGGCTCAGTACGAAGCCTCTGCCAAAGAAGTGCAGCGGTTGATTGTTCTGGAAGAAAGAAAAAGGCTGCAGCGCGAGAATCAGGGGATTGTTGAAATTTCGAACTTCCCTTCGTTGAAAGGAAAAATGATCTGGCCCACGCAGGGCTTCGTCATTAGTCATTTCGGCAGACATCGGCATCCGAAATGGAAAACGATTACGGAAAACATCGGCGTTGACATCAAGGCGGAATTTGGCGAGGATGTGCGTGCTGTCGCCAGCGGCGTGGTCACGGCAATCACCTGGCAGCGCGGGCGCGGAAACATCGTCATCATCAATCACCGAGGCGGATATTTCTCTGTTTACACTCATCTGTCGCAAATTCTGGTGCAAATAGACGAGAAAGTGAAATTGGGACAGGTAATCGGCAACGTCGGCGATACCGGCTCGTTGCAGGGGCCCATGCTTCATTTTGAAATCTGGAAGAGCAATCGCGCGCTCGATCCGGAAGATTGGCTGAGCTAATGGTTTCGGGTTTTGAGTTTTGAAATTTTTAAAACAAGTGGACAATTTTTAATGGCTTTTGAAGAAATAATCGGACAAAAAAGGGCGCTTTCCATTTTGACTCGCGACGTCGAAAGCGGACGGATGGCGCACGCGTTGCTATTTCACGGACCCGAAGGCGTGGGGAAATTGGCCGTGGCGCTGGCGATGGCGAAAGTGCAGCTTTGTCGGGAAGATGAACTCTATTGCAATAAGTGCCGCGATTGCAAGCGCGTGGATCATTTGAATCACCCGGATTTGAAAATACTTTTTCCGGCGAAAAAGAATTACGATGTTGATTATGCAAAAGCCATTATTGAGAGTATTGCCAAAGACCCGTACAATTACCTGCAGAATTGGCAAAAAGAGAAGATTCTCATTGATATGATCAGGGAAGAAATCATACATTGGCTCGGCATGAAATCTTTCGAAAAAAAGGGCAGGGTGATTATTTTAATTGACGCTCATAAGTTAAAAGAGGAAGCAGCCAATTCCTTGTTGAAGATTCTGGAAGAACCGCCGCCCGGCGTAACAATAAATTTGCTTGCTTCAAGGCCAGATATGATTTTACAGACAATTCTTTCCCGCTGCCATCAAATTCGCTTCGATCCCATTCCCTGGCAGGACATCAAAAATGCGCTGGTGGCGCGGGAGAAAATTTCGGAAGCTCAGGCGACGGCAGCGGCGCGGATGAGTTTTGGTAGTTATCGGCGCGCGTTGGAACTTCTCGGTGAAGATATCAGTGAAAAGCAAGATTTGATGTTAGACATGTTGCGCAAAGCGCTGATGAACGATCTGGATATTTTGACATTTGCCGAAAACGTGGCGAGCAACGAGGACGCGCGGGCAATTGTTGAGATTTTTGAATTGATGGCAGTTTGGTTTCGCGACGCGATGATTTTTGAAAAATTAGATCAGACGGCAGAAATAACGGAAAAATTGATTTTTTCCGATCGCCGGGAGACTTTGGAGCGGTTCGTTCATAGTTTTGAGAAAATCCCTTACGATAAAATTTTGCATCAAATTGAAACCTCAATTAATATGATCAATCGCAATGTTGCGGTCAATCTGATCATTTTGCAACTGATGTACGAATTGAAACGACTGCTGAGGAGGCGAGCGAATGTATGATTTTATAGAAGTTGTATTTAAGGGCGAGCGCAAGCAGATTTATGCCAATCCGCTGCAATTCCCCTTTAAAATTAGTGATTTTGTGATCGTGGAAGCCGATAAAGGTGAAGACCTGGGCGAGGTGAATCAGGTCGGCGAATTGTTGACGATGAAAAAAGCGAGCGCTGAAGTGAAAAAGATTTTGCGCAAGGCCGACCAATCGGATCTGGAAAAATTATCCGCAAACAGAGAGAAAGAAAAAATCGCTTTCGATGTTTGCCACCAAAAAATCGAAAAACACGGTCTGAAAATGAAATTGGTGGATGTGGAATATCAGTTTGACGGGAAAAAAATCACTTTTTTCTTCACCGCGGAGCGTCGTGTGGATTTCCGCGAGTTGGTGAAAGACCTGGCGGCATACTACCGCGTGAGGATCGAATTGCGGCAGATTGGCGTCCGTGATGAGGCGAAACGTTTCGGTGGGTACGGAATTTGCGGGCGAAAATTATGCTGCATGTCATTTTTGAAAGAATTTCATCCTATCACAACACAATGCGCAAAGGAACAGTTTTTGCCGCTGAACCCCCAAAAGTTGTCCGGAGTTTGCGGCCGCTTGATGTGCTGCCTGAATTATGAGCGCCCCTATTATTTGCAAGCGTTAGAAAAATTTCCCCCGCTGGACGCAAAGATTAAAACCGAAAAAGGCGTAGCCACCATTGAAAAAATCGATGTATTCACCGAAGAAGCTATTTTGAAATATGAGAATGACGAATACGAGCGCATGACCGCCGAACAAATTCAGCAGAACAAAGTAATTTTGCCTACCGCTGCTGAAAAAAAGGAAGAAAACGAGCCTCGAAACGGCAAGAAAGAAAAAAATGAGTCCTGATCTGCGCGACATTTTTTTTGAAAACTGAAAAAAGTTCATTCGGGTTAATTTCAAAAAGCCGTTAATTTGCGAGGTAGATTCAAAAATGTGACCTCCCGAAAATTAATGCTGATTTTTTCAATGCCGGGGGCATAATTTTATTAGGGAATCATCGGATTTTGCTTCCATTTGTAATATATTGATAATAATTAAATTGGATGGTGTCCATTTTAAGTTGATAAATGAGAAAGGAAGCTGTTTTGGGTTCAAAGCAACGAATATTAGTGACAAGCGCTCTGCCTTATGCAAATGGGCCTATTCATCTGGGCCATCTGGCTGGCGCCTATCTGCCGGCGGATATTTTTGTGCGTTATCATCGCTTGAAAGGATCGGATGTCATTTACATTTGCGGCTCTGACGAACACGGCGTGCCGATCATGCTGCGTGCCCGGACTGAAGGCGTCTCGCCGCAGGATATTGTGGATCGTTACCATGAATTGAATAAAAAGAGTTTCGCCGATTTCGGCATGAGTTTTGACTATTACGGCAGGACATCTTCGCCGGTGCACCATCGGACAAGTCAGGATTTTTTCCGGCGGCTGAATGAGAAAAATGTTTTCATCGTGAAGAGAGAGAAACAGTTGTACGATCCGGAAGCGAAAATTTTTCTGGCGGATCGATTCGTGCGCGGCACCTGTCCCAAATGCGGCTACGAGGATGCTTACGGTGATCAGTGCGAAAAATGCGGTTCTTCGCTCAGCCCGGCGGATTTGATCGATCCGCGCAGTGCCATTACAAATACGGCGCCGGTGCTGAAAGAGACTGCGCACTGGTATTTGCCGTTGGCGCGATTTCAGAAAAAATTGGAAAAATGGATTGACGAACACCAGGATTGGAAACCCAATGTGCTGGGACAGATCAAAAGCTGGTTCGCCGACGGACTGAAAGACCGCGCCGTGACGCGGGATTTGCCCTGGGGCGTGAGCATTCCCGAAGATATTGCCCGCGAGCACGGCATTGACGCCTCGGGAAAAGCGCTGTACGTCTGGTTTGACGCGCCCATTGGTTACATTTCCGCGACCAAAGAGTGGGCTGAGAAAAAAGGCGATGCTGATTTGTGGAAAGCGTACTGGCAGGATCAGTCCACACGGCTGATTCATTTTATCGGCAAGGACAACATTGTTTTTCATTGCATCATTTTCCCGGCGATGCTGATGGCTCACGGCGATTACGTTTTGCCGGAAAGCGTGCCGGCGAATGAATTTCTCAATTTGGAAGGCAATAAATTGTCCACCAGTCGGAATTACGCAGTGTGGCTGAATGATTATTTGCAAAAATTCGAGCCCGATTCGCTGCGCTACGTTTTAGCCGGAAATTTACCGGAGACCCGCGACGCCGATTTTTCCTGGAAAGATTTTCAGGCGCGCCACAACAATGAGCTGGCGGATATTCTGGGTAATTTTGTCAACCGCACCGTCACCTTTGCGCACAAATATTTATCGGGCAGAGTCCCCAAGTTGGGCGAGTTGGACGAATTGGATCGCCAGCTTGTGGAGAAAATCAAAACTTACCCGGCGCGGCTCGGCAAATTGATTGAAAAATATCAGTTCAAGAATTATATTCGCGAGTTCATGGACCTGGCGCGATTTGCCAATAAATATTTCAATGACAAAGAGCCGTGGAAAACGCGGAAAGAAAATCCTGAAGCGTGCGCCACGACAATCAACCTTTGCCTGCAGACGGCAAAAACGCTGTCCATTGTCGCGGAGCCGGTTTTGCCGTTCACTGCGCGGCGTATCTGGAAAATGCTGAATGTGGAAGATTCCCTAACCTGGGACGATGCTGCTCGGCTGACGTTAGAAGACGGCGCTGAAATTGAACCGGCTGAAATTCTGTTCACGAAAGTCGAAGATGACGCGATTCAGCAAGAAATCGAGCGGCTGCAGCAAGCAGGAACGCCGCGCGGACAAAAAGCTGAAGAAAAAAAGGAACCGGAAATGGAAAGAATTAATTTTGATACTTTCAAGCAAGTGGATTTGCGGGTGGCGACAATTCTGGAAGCGCAAAAGGTAGAAAAAGCTGACAAATTGATGCAATTGCAGATTGATCTGGGCGAGGAAAAGCGGCAGATTGTCGCCGGAATTGCCAAATATTATTCGCCGGAAGAATTGGTCGGCAAAAAAATCATTGTCGTCGCCAATCTGGAACCGGCGAAAATCCGCGGCGTGGAGTCCAACGGCATGTTGCTGGCGGCTACTGATGGCGAAGGAAATTTGTCGCTGCTGACAGTGGATAGCGAGATTCCCAATGGCTCAAAAATTAGCTAATTTTCCGGTCGTGGACACGCACGCCCATCTGTTCTTTGACCGGTTCGATGCCGATAGGGCAGAGGTAATCGAAAACGCCTCTCGTTCGGGAGTAGCTGCCATCATCAACGTGGGCATTGACGTGGCGACCAGTCGCGCTGTGACGGAAATGGCGCACGCGCATGAGAGGCTTTTTGCAGCAGTTGGTTTGCATCCCAATGACGCCAATCAGGCGGCGCCGGATTATTCCGATCAATTGGCAGAACTCGCGCTGAACAAAAAAGTTGTGGCCATCGGCGAGATCGGTCTGGACTATTATTGGGATCGCTGCCCGAAAAATATTCAGCGCATCGAATTCCGCAGCCAGCTCGATTTGGCGCAGCGTCTGAATTTGCCGGTGATTATTCACAATCGCGACGCCTGGGCTGACACGCTGGCGATTCTGGAAAGCGATTACAAAAATAAAATTTCCGGTGTGTTTCACTGTTTCACCGGGACAAAAGATGAACTGAAACGCGTTCTCGATCTGGGTTTTTTCGTCTCTTTCACTGGCGTGGTGACGTTCAAAAATTCGTCGGCGTTAGCGCTGGCGTCAAAATACGCGCCGCTGGAGCGGCTGCTTTTGGAGACTGATTCGCCGTTCATGGCGCCGGTTCCCTTTCGCGGTAAGCGCTGTGAACCGGCTTTTGTGGTGCCAATTGCTGAAAAAATCGCCGAAGCGAGAAAGATGGATTTTCAAGAATTGGCACAGGCGACGAATAAAAATGTGAAAAAATTGTTTGGAATTGCAGGTTTCGCGTTGTGAGTTCTGGGTTTCGAATTACGAATTTTTGAACTGTAAACTTTGGGCACTGAACTAATAACCACAAACGAAGAATTCCGAACTTTGAGTTGTCTTAAAATTGAAAAATAAAAACGAAAAACGCCCTTTGCTCCGGCCTAAAAAGAGTCTGGGGCAAAATTTTTTAATTGATGAAAACATCGCGCGCAAAATCGTCGCGGCGCTGGAAATCGAGGCTTCTGATGCTGTCTTGGAAATAGGCCCGGGCCGGGGCGTTTTGACCAAATATTTGATTGAAGCGGCGGAAAAAGTTTTAGCCGTAGAAATCGATCGTGGGCTTGCTGGGCAATTGCAGGAAAGATTTAGCAGCGCGGGAAATTTCCGTCTGCTCAACGAAGATGTGTTGAAATTGGATTTGCCGGCGGCTCTGGATTCCGAGCGGCAATGGAAAGTCATCGGGAATGTGCCGTATCACATCACCAGTCAGATTTTTTTTAAACTATTTGAGCATCGGGAAAAATTCAGCAGCGCGGTTTTCATGATTCAGCGGGAAGTCGCGGATCGGATTGCCGCTGCGCCCAATTGCAAGGATTACGGCATTCTGGCGGTTTTCTGTCAGTTTTACGCAGAAGTGGAAAAACTATTTCACGTGTCGCGAAATGTTTTTGTGCCTAAACCTGACGTCACTTCCGCTGTGCTTCGTCTGAAAATGCGGCGGAATTTGCCTCTGGCGAGTGATGAGCTCAAAATTTTTACTGAATTAGTCAAACGCGGATTTGGCCAGCGCCGGAAGATGCTGCGCAATTCATTGAAGGACGCTGTCGATTTCCCCGCTGATTGGGACCAAATCGATTTTAATTTTGAAAAGAGACCTGAACAGCTCCGAGTCGGGGAATTTGTTGCATTGGCTCAACAGATTGCACAGAAGCAAATCAGGAGTTAGGAGGCTGAAGCATGGACGTAAACGACATTCGCGAAATCGTCGAAGATCTCAATTATTTGATTTCCCAAAAAGACAATTCAATGATTCGCAATATTCTCGTGGGATTGCATCCGGCCGATGTCGCAGAAATTATTCATTATTTGAGTCACGACGATAAACATTACATTTTCAGCCTGTTAGACGCTGATTTCGCTTCGGAAGTCATCAGCGAATTGGACGATGTCTCGCTGGACAAAATTCTCGACGATCTCGACGAAAATCGCATCACGGAAATCGTCGATGAGATGGACTCCGATGACGCCACTGATCTTGTCGCTGAATTGCCGAAAGATGTGGCGCATAAAGTGTTGCAGCGCATCGACAAGGAGGACTCCGAAGAAGTTTTAGAATTGATCCGTCACGAGGAGGACACCGCCGGCGGCATCATGGCGAAAGAGTACATCGCCGTGAATCAGAATTTGACAGTGGCGCGGGTGATTCAGCAAATTCGTTCGCAGGCGGAAGAAGTGGAAGATTTGTACAACATCTGGGTCGTGGATGAAAATAATAAATTAGCGGGCACGGTCACGCTCAAAGATTTGATTTTGGCGGATTCGGAGACGGTGATTTCGGAAATTATGGATACGGACGTGATTTCCGTGACGCCAGATGTGGATCAGGAAGAAGTCGCTCGCATTACGCAAAAGTACGATTTGGTGTCGCTGCCTGTCGTGGACAACGAGGGGCATCTCGTCGGACGAATTACTTTTGACGACGTCGCCGATGTTGCGGAAGAAGAGGCGTCCGAGGACTTCCAGCGCATGGCGGGTATTGCGGATGAGGAAGAATTTCGAGAAACTTCGATTTTGAAGATTTCCCGCGCCCGACTGCCCTGGCTCATGGTCGCTTTTGGCGGAGAGATGGTGTCTGCTTTTACGCTGAGCCGATTCGAGGCGTCGCTGAGTCAGATTATCGCCGCGGCTTTTTTCATTCCCATCATCATGGCAATGGGCGGAAACGCGGGAATTCAGTCCTCCACGATCATGGTGCGCGGAATGGCGACCGGCGAGATCGATCTGTTTGAAATCCGGCGCCGGTTGGTCAGAGAAATTTTTGTCGCCATGCTTAACGGTTTGCTGTGCGGTCTATTTTTGTTCGCCGTTGTCGCTGTTTTTCTGAAACAGCCAACATTTGGGTTGCTTCTGGGAACAGTGTTGTTCGTAGTTATTATGAGCGCTACTTTCATTGGCGCTTTCATCCCTGTTTTATTGAAAAAAGCCAACGTCGATCCCGCAATTTCAACGGGGCCGTTTATCACCACCTGGAACGACGTCGTGGGGTTACTGATTTATCTGGGATTGATCACTATCTTTTTGCCTTATTTGCTGTAAGGCAGCGAATAGCAACAAAAAAGCACGTAAGAACTTTTGAGTGGGTAGATGCAAAAAAATGAAAACTTCACTTGGAATACCAAAAATCCGGTGTTTTTCTTTCGGAAAAAAATTCAGCAAGCGGTTCAATTTTTCGGTATTTCCTTGAAACACGATGCCGTTGATCTTATTTGATCCTTTAAAGCGAAAAATAACATGTCGCTTCAAAAAACAGAAGCCATCATTTTAAAGACGCAGAAGCAGGGCGAGACGAGCAAAATTTTGACTCTTTTCACAAAATCGAAGGGCATTTTGAAAGTTATTGCCAAAGGCTCGCGCGGGCCAAAAAGTCGCTATTTTGGAACTCTGGAGCCGCTCAATCATATTGCAATTGTTTATTATTTCAAAGAGACGCGCGATCTACAGCTTTTGAGTCAGGCGGACATCGTCGGTTCTTTCATTGAACTGCGCGAAAAATTGGAAAAATATGCCATTGCGGTATTTTGCTGCGAACTTGTTCAGCGGACGCAACTGGAGCAGCCCAATGCGGCGCTTTTCAGAGATTTGCTCGCGCTGCTGCGAGCGCTGAATGGCGCGACAGGTCGATTGATGAACTTTCTTTTCTGGTTCGTTTTGCGATTTTTGGACATTAGCGGTTTCAAACCGGAACTGAATCAGTGCCAGGTCTGCGGCACGACGCGCAAACAGGGTGTACTTAGATTTTCCATTTTACGCGGCGGGTTTTCCTGCGACAAATGCCAGGCCCCTGATCCGATGTCCATTTCCGTTAATGGCGAGATTTTGGATTTTCTGCTCAATATTCAACTGGGACAAATTCAGCAAATCGCCTCTTACGCCTGCCCTTCGGTCGAGGAGAGCGAAACACTGCTGTTGTCATTTTTACAATACCACATTGAGGAAACGCAATATGTGAAATCACTTAAGTTCCTGAAAAATATACAAAATCATCGGTTTTAACAAAAGGAAGCATTATGGCGAAGAAAAGCAATGATTTGATGGACAAAATTGTATCGTTGTGCAAGCGGCGAGGTTACATTTTTCAATCCAGCGAAATTTATGGCGGAATTAATAGCTGTTATGATTACGGCCCACTGGGAATTGAGTTGAAGAAAAACATCAAAGAGATGTGGTGGAAGAGCATGGTGCAGTTTCGCACCGATGTCGTGGGGTTGGACGCGGCAATTTTAATGCATCCCAATGTGTGGAAAGCGTCGGGACATGTGGACGGTTTCACCGATCCGTTGGTGGATTGCAAATCCTGCAAACGCCGTTTTCGCGCCGATCAGTTGGAAAACACTGAAGTATGCCCGGAATGCGGCGGCGAGCTGACTGATGTGCGACAATTTAATTTGATGTTCAAGACGCAGATGGGGCCGGTAGAAGATCAGGGCTCTGTAGTGTATTTGCGCCCTGAAACTGCGCAAGGAATTTACGTGAATTTTCTCAATGTGCAAAAAGCATCGAGGAAAAAAATTCCTTTCGGCATTGCCCAAATCGGCAAAGCGTTCAGAAACGAAATCACGCCGGGGAATTTCACTTTTCGCACGCGCGAGTTTGAGCAAATGGAAATGCAATTTTTCATCAAACCGGGCACGGACAAGGAATGGTTCGATTACTGGAAAGAAGAACGCATGAGTTGGTACAAAAAGCTCGGCGTTACATCCTCCAAACTCAAATTTCATCAGCACGCACCTGATGAGTTGGCGCATTATGCCAGAGAAGCGTATGACATTGAATATGAATTTCCATTTGGAGTAATGGAATTGGAAGGAATTCACAATAGAACTGATTTTGATTTGTCTCGTCACAAAGAATTTTCCGGCAAAGACATGTCTTATTTTGATGATGAGACCCGGGAACATTACATTCCGTACATCATCGAAACTTCTGCCGGCGTGGACAGAACTTTGCTCACGACTTTGATTGACGCTTACGAAGAAGAGCAATTGGAAAAAGATACGCGCACGGTACTGCATTTGGATCCAAAAATTGCTCCCATCAAAGCTGCCATTTTCCCGCTGGTGAAACGCGATGGTATGCCGGAACTGGCGATGAAAATTTACGATATGCTGCGGCCTTATTACATGGTGATGTATGATCAAGGCGGTGCAGTAGGCAGACGCTACCGTCGGCAGGATGAAATTGGTACACCTTTCGGCATTACCGTAGATGCGCAGTCTCTGGAAGACCAGACCGTCACTATCCGCGACAGGGATACCATGCAGCAGCAGCGCGTGGCTATTGATAAAATTAAAGATTTTCTGGATGAGAAAATTTTATTTACCGGATAGTTTTGAGAAAATTTGAAATTGAAAAAAGGCGTCAGCGGTGTGAAATTGCGGCGCCTTTTTTTTATTTGAAAAAGATTAATCCGGGGCAACGGGAGAGATCGTTTCCCAACGAATCTTCCGAAAAAAATGAACCGAAAAATAAATCGCTGCAATTGTGCCGGCGAGGGCGATTGTTCCGGGAAGAGTTCGTTGAAGCACAAAAGAGCCGATCGTCAAAAGAGAGCCTACCACGGAGGCAATAGCGAAAATGGCGCTGAATAAATTTGCTTTTGTCCAGAGGGATTCGTTTTCATAATTTTCCTTCAATTTACCGGCAATGACTCTCCAGCCCGGACCTCCGGGATGCACAAGACGATAGAAATTCATCAGTTTTGCCTCTTCCACCGGATGCGTGAGCAGCGTTACCGTCAACCACACGGTAAGGGAAATGGGAACGGAATATATCAGAGTCCATGGAAATTTTTTCTCCGGCAAAGTGACTGTGAGAACCAGCATTAGCGACATGGCTGCAAAGACTGTAACCAAAATTGGCAGGCGTCGCCAGCGTAGATTTTTTCTCAAATAAAAAATGATGAGCGCAGAAAAGGCTGAAATTACAATTCCAGCAAGAAACTCTCTAAGTAAAGTTTCCGATGAAATGAGCAGCGTGGCAGCGACTACAACGAAAACCGAAGCCATGGCAGAAATTTCCGACCAGGCGTTGATTCGCCACCAGTACCAGCGAGCAATGAAAACTACTCCAATGCCGGCGTTGATCGCTGACAGCAGAAGCCAGGCGAGAAAAATATCGTTCATGAAAAAAGAAATTGTGCCGCCCAGAATTGCTATGATGATAACTACGACCACAGAAACGCGCACGTAATGTTTTTCCGATGCATTTGGTTTGATGAATGGTTTGTAAAAATCGTTGAT
>JAADFU010000104.1 GCA_013152715.1 Calditrichota bacterium | reverse complement strand
TAAAAATCTCCGATTTTGGCGATCTCCATCGGCGGACTGATGAGTTTTTCCAGAATTGAAATAACATCTTTATGCTTCGCCTTAATGCCGATGATTCCCTTGCCGGCACCAGTCATTTCAAGTATTGACTGGAAACCTTCGATAACCTGCTCGGGAAAATTTAGCAGAATTTGCTCATCTTTGTGCAGCAGGGGTTCGCATTCTGCTGCGTTCAAAATGACAATTTCTGGATTCGATTGCAATTTCACGTGTGTGGGGAAACCAGCACCTCCGGCGCCAACAACACCTTTTGCCCTGACTGCTTCTGCGTTCATCATTCAATATCCCGATAATCTATCTCATCAACAATCGCCATAATCAACGTGCGGATCGGCGCGAGTTCTAATTTAAAAACTTCCTTTGCCACACCAGGCGCACCGCCGCAAACTACAATATCACCAACGTCGCAGCCAACGTAATCCATCGCCACCCATGTTGAGCCAAATTCTGAACCATCCGGTTTTACCGGCTGCACAACGAAAACACGCTTTTCTTGATATGCCGGATGTTTTTCCGTGGCAGTTACTCGATATTTTACTTTTGCCAGAAACATTCAATTTCCCAAATTAATCAATCGCGTCCACAAGTTCAACCACAGAGGCATTCACCGGCGCAAATCCTGAATCAAACGCCTGAGTCGCGTCAGTACTGGTAACGTAAATTACCACATCGCCGACTCCCGCCAAATTTTTCGGATCAGCAACAACGAGAACCTTTCCCTGTTCTTTCCCTTCTGCGGACATAGGCTGAATTACATGCAACCGACAGCCTCGGAGACTATCCACTTTGCGATCAGCCCAGACATTTCCGATTACTTTTCCAATTTTCATATTTTTTTTAGCTATTATTCCACAATTTGCACGTCATCGATTATCGCCATCACAACGGCATCAATGGGCGCGTTACGGGTCATTTCAGTCATTCTCGCTGATGAGCCGTAAGAAAGCAAAACAAAATCCCCTTCACCGGCCTGCACTGCATCGACTGCGACGTGATACGTGTCCAGCGGTCTTCCGTGATGATCAACCTCTTTGCACAAAAGCAATTTCATGCCATAGAGATTTTCATCCTTTTGCGTGGCAACAACACTGCCAACCACTTTTGCGAAAATCATGCTGTCTCCGATTCCAACTATTTGTTAAATGTCGTTCCCAATTCACCTACGGGGCGGGGAATAACTGTGTCCGAAATTACTTCTCCGACGCGTGTTGCCGCACTTCTCGCCGCTTCAATAGCAGATCTCACTGCAGCAACTTCGCCCTCAATAACCAAAGAAACAATGCCGCTGCCAAGCTGGCGCCATTCCACAACCTCGACATTAGCAGCCTTAACTGCTGCATCCGCCCCTTCAATCAGCGGGGTAAATCCTTTGGTTTCCAGAATACCAATTGATTTAATTTCAGCCATTTTTAACTCCTCTATTTGAAAATTTTCAATTCTTTAGCTTATTCTAAACAAAACGCAACGCGTGAGCGGTCATAATTCTCCGCCTCCGTACAAAATCTCTTGGATTGGTAATTCCCTGACCTGTCGGAGAGGCAATGGTATGAGAAAAAGAGCCCTCACCGGTCATCCCACCGTTTCCACGCAGGGAGCCGCCATTTATGACCAGCACATCAGTTTTTAATTTTTTGGAAAAAATAGTCGCTCGAGTCAAATCCTGAGTAAAAATACTTGCTGTGTGCTCAAAGCCGTGCTCCGCTTTCAAGCTGCATTCTAATCCATCTTCAAAATTTTTAACGCGAACGACCGGAATGCAAGAAGTCATTTGTTCGGCAACCACCCAGGGATGATCACGATCTGTCTCGCCAAAAAGCATAGGCACATCCTCGGATATCGTCATCCCCAAATCGCGAGCAAGCACGTTAGCATTTTTGCCGACATGCTTCCTGCTGATAAAATAATGCTTTCCGTTTTTCTCCAGGGCTTTTTGCGCTAACTGATCCATTTGGGAGCCGACCAGTTTTTTATTTCCCTGCTTTTCAAACAAACGCATGAATTCATTGAACACTGAGTCAACGACAAAAATTTCTTTCTCTGCAATGCAAAGAATATTATTGTCAAAACTGGCGCTTTCAGTGATCTCTTTGACTGCCAATTGCAGATCAGCAGTCTCATCCACCAACACAGGCGGATTGCCGGGACCTGCAGCGACGATGGGTTTGCTGAATTTCATCGCGGCTTCTACGACACCAGGCCCTCCGGTCACCGAAAGCAATTTTGTCTTTGGATGGCCAAACATGACCTGTGCCGATTCCAGTGTAGGCTCGGCAACACAAGTAACAAGATTCTCCGGTCCCCCTTCTTTGACAATATATTGATTGCAGCGCTGAATGACCAATGCGTTCAATTTTTTTGCTACCGGATGCGGGTTAAAAACAATGGTGTTTCCACCAGAGAGTTGAGAGATGATGTTTTCCAGCATCGTGGGACTGGGATGTGTGCTCGGAGAAATATTCCCGATCACGCCCCATGGGGAAAATTCGTCAATCGCCAGACCGAATTTACCGGAATGAGCGCTTGGCTGCAAAAATTCCACTCCGGAAGCGTATTTTGCCACGTTGATGTGTTTGGTAATTTTGTGCTCAACGCGGCCCATGCCGGTTTGTTCCACTGCCATGCGGGAAAATTCTTCTTTGAAATCCATTGCCACGCGACGAACTGCATCTACGAATCGCTTGCGATCCTGAATGTCGAATTCCTCATATTTCAGAAAAGCTTGGCTCGCCGCTTCAATCGCATCATTCATGTCGTCAAATACGCCCCAGTCGCCTTTTGGGCTCTGGTTGGTTGTTACGCTTTTATCGCCGACGACATTTTGGACAACATTTTGAACGATTTTTTGTATTTCTTCTTCGCTAATATTCACGTACATGGCTCTTTTTCAGTTATTATTTTTTACGTTTTGTTGTTTGTGCGGAGACATCGATCGGGAAAGTTGGTACTAATTTATCCGAAGGTCGCGGAATGACCGTTTGTCCCTGAACTTCTCCGATTTGTGAAGCTGCTGCAACGCCGGCTTCCACAGCCGCTTTCACTGCAGCCACATCCCCGCGGAGGATGATATTAATTTTGCCGCCACCGACGCGTAGCCAGTCTGCCAATTTCACATTTGCCGCTTTTACGGCTGCATCAGCAGCTTCCATCGCTGTGGCAAATCCTAAAGTCTCGATGACACCTAACGCTTCTTGCATGGCTTATCTCCTATTTCTTGATTCCGATTAGATTAAAAACATCCTCGTGCGCCGAAGCAATCACATTTGCGCAAATGAGCTCACCCACTTTGGCCGCTGCCTCAGCTCCGGCTTCGATTGAAGATTTGACGGCTCCGACTTCACCGCGAACCACCGCAGTCACATAGCCACCGCCAATTTCTACTTTTTTCACCAGATCAACATCTGCAGCTTTCAACATGGCATCGATTGCCACGATGCTGCCCGTGTTTCCTCTGGTTTCCACAAAACCTAATGCCACTTTTGTCATTATTTTTCCTCCAAATATGTCATTAAAAAATGTTATTCAAACCGAATAGCGAGTTGTTTTTGTCTAATTGCTTCCCGTGCTTTGGGAGTGACAATTGTTCCTTTGGGTACGATGATTTCTCCGGCCAATTCATGCAATCGAAGAATATGATTTTCTGTCAAAATCGGCGTCTTATAGCTGCTCATATCGATCTTTTCGGATTTGGTTCGTATGCCGGTTGTCCCTGTTGATTGGGTTGAAATGTTACTGGGCTCACCAGAAGAAATGACCTGAATGCCCCGTTTTTCCAGTTCAGCGACAACCTCGCGCGCGACCATTTGAATAATTTTTTCCAGAGAAATTTGCTCCAAATCACTACCCTGCTAATTTAATGTCTATTTTTTGTAAAAATCTTTTTTCCCGGAAGAGACGATATCGACAATGCCGATAATTGAATTGTCCGTACAAACGCCCTTTGTCTGGCTGGTCATTCGCGCCGATGAAGATGAACAGGTAAGAACGATATCTCCGAATTTAGAGTTGACTGTATCAATGCAGGCGTAAGTTTCCGGTAAAGGTTTGAGTTTTTCGTCAAGATGCTGAACGATTAGGATCCGTAGTCCTTCTGTCTTACCGGTTTTTCGCGTAGCTACAATATTTCCGATGACCTTTCCAAATTGCATAACAGTCCTTACATTTTTCCTAAAAATTCAACTGACATGGCGCAGCGGACATTTGCTGCGTTTGCGTCGTCCGTGTCAAGGTGAATTTGCAGTTTCCAAGCATCGTTCACCCGAACCAATACATTTTCAAAAACTGTTGCTTTGGCGCCGCCGATGCGGACACGGATAAAATCTCCGTTCTTCACGCCGAATTGGGCAGCCACATCTCCGGGCATGTGAACGTGGCGATTGGCGATAATAGCGCATTCCGGCAAGTAGATAGATTTCCTGGGTCCTACCAAAGTAAGAGGCGCTGCACCTTTTAAATCTCTTGAATTGCGAACCGGCGGAT
>JAADFU010000103.1 GCA_013152715.1 Calditrichota bacterium | reverse complement strand
GAGATTATTTTGGATGATTCAGACGCAGAGAGTTATACGGAAGTCGCCGGGACATGGAAGACTAAGCCCAATGGCTCGTCGTTTTACAAGGGTTGGAATGGTGAAGCTCGAGTGAGCTACAACAATAGCTCTCGCGCGCAGTGGCATCGGAGTGGAGTTGTTGGCACTTATCGCGTGTGGGCTTATTGGGGATATTACAAATACGGTGGTGATTCCCAGGCGAAATATCAAATTCATCATAGCGGTGGTGTTGCAGAACATGTAGTTGATCAAAAAGCAGTGAGCCAGCAGTGGGTATTGTTAGGTGAGTACACGTTTAACGGAGATTTTATGGTAGAGATTCGAGCTGTTGCCACGCCGATCGTAGCCGATGCTGTAAAATTAGAAGCAGTTGGGTTGGCAAAGAATGGTTCGAATGGACCGCAAGAGCCGTCGGTCATGGTCCAGGATGTACCAGTATCGTTTGAGATTTGCGCTCCTTATCCAAATCCTTTCAACATGGAAACAAAAATCAAGCTGGAAATTCCGGAGAGCGGCCTTCTGTTCGCGGCAATTTACAATATTCGCGGCCAAAAGTTGATCACATTGAGCGACGATCAGGTGATGGCCGGAGAAAAAGTAATGCTCTGGAATGGTCGCGATGAATATGGGTCTGAAGCGAGCAGCGGAATTTATTTGCTGAAAGTCGTTTATCGCGGAGAAAATCAACAACGGACGTCATTAACGAAACGTCTGATTTTGATGAAATAGTTTCTGACGTAGCAAATGCTTTTTGGCCCACTCTTGATCAAATCGGGAGTGGGCTTTTTTATTACAATAGACGCAGTCTCATCGGCATCAGTATTTTGTTTTTGATTGTCGAGATTGCGGTTTTCGTATATTTTTTTCTTTCAGAGTGCATTCGCTCCGTTTTGAGGGGCCTTTTCTTGTGCGCAAGAAATTGAACTTCTACTCGGCGGAATAGTAAATTTTTGCCCGGAAAGCGAATGAGTTAGTTCCCAACAGAGTGAAAAGCTTATCCAGACTTTGCAAAGAAGTCAAGAAAACACGTTCTGAAATTGTAAATTTGCAGCTTCAGATGAAAATAGGATGCTGTAATTGGCTTGTCTTCATTTCTTGCACGAATTTCATTTTTGAAAATTGTTTGCAATATTCCATTTCAAATTGAATGTTTCTATCGGTAGAATATTTTCTCTGTTTAATCACAATTAAAAATTCTTAACAAATGGACGATATTTTACCAGTATGGTGATAAGTTTTCATCTAATTAATATCATAGATAGAATTAATAATGTTTCAATCGAATACAATATGTCCGAAAAATCGCAATTAAGTACAATAAGATTATTCTTACGAAGTAACTTTATGAGAAATAACAGGATAAATAATAATAACTATTTATTTTAATATTTTTAAAATATTAGACAGTCGAATTGGTGAAAATTCAACAATAATTTCTACAGCGGCTTGATGAGAGAATGTGATTGAAAAAAAATATGGCAAAAAAGGATAGAATTAAGTATCTAATATATTGATAGTTAATAGAAATAATTACCAAAACATACTTAATAACAAAAATTTATTTACATAGATTAATTGTTTTAAAGCTAACTTAACAAATGTTCACTAAAAACAACATACTGGCATAATGTTTGCTTAATATCTTAACGAAAGCGAAAAAATTACAAAAAAGCGCAACCAAAGAGCCTATATTGTTTTTTCTATTCAATGAAAATTTTGGCTTAACGAAATAAAGAGGTATAAGATGGAAAAACAAAAAGTTTTGATCGTTAATGCGCGGGGAGGCGTCATGGAAGAGCTTTCTGCGCAACTGGAAAAAGAAGGGTATCAAATTATTAAAACTTCTGATCCGGAAGAGGTCAAGGATATGGCGGCAGAGGAAAAACCGGCCGCTGTGTTGGTGAATGTTGATGGTTTTACAAACAGAATTTGGGATGTCTGTCGCAATTTGAAAGATGATTTTGAGACGAGAAAATCCGCGCTGTTGATGATTTCCGAGGAGGGCGATGAAAATGAAGTGATTCGCGCGATTCAATTGGGCGCTGACGACTACGTTGTTTCTCCTTTCAATAACAAGACGATGATCGCGCGCATGAAAGCTGTGATTGAGCGATTGCGTCGCATTGGCAGCAAGAAGATTCGTGTCAAAGACATCGAGATTGATCTGGATGAGCACAAAGTGCGCAAATCTGGCAAACCGATCGATTTGACTTACATTCAGTTCAAGCTGCTCTATTTATTGGCGTCTCGGCGCGAAAACGTGTTTTCCCGCAAAGAGATTCTGGAAAAAGTCTGGGGACGGAAAGTTTATGTGACCAATCGCACGGTGGATGTGCATATTAAAAGATTGCGGGAAAAATTAGGTGAGTACAAATATCCGTCTCAGTACATTGAGACGATTCACGGCACAGGTTATAGATTCCTTTAGACTCATTTTTTCCTCCCTCCAAAGCCTCTGGAGCAATCCGGGGGCTTTTTTTTAAAACATGGACTCGTATTTTTCCTTGAATTTTTTAACGCTGACATAAATGCTGTAGGCAAGTTTTTTTTGAAATGACGGCGTTCGCAGAAGTTTTTCTTCCCTGCTATTGGAAATGAATGCCGTCTCAATCAAAACATTGGGCATGGACGCGCCCCAGAGCACATAAAAATTGGCTTGCCGCACGCCGCGATTTTGTAAGCCGCATTGCTCCATGATCGTCTCCTGCACCATGCCGGCGAGATCTTCGCTTTCTTTGGTGTACATACTTTGTGCGCCGGCGCTGAGAATGAACTGCTCGTTAGTCATATCGGAATAGTTGCTTTTGTTTTCATATTTGATTACCGAATTTTCAAATTGCGCCACTTCGCGGGCTTCGTTTGATTTGTCGGGTCCCAGAAAATAGGTGCTGACGCCCCGCAGCGACTTTTGTGGATTGGAATTCGCATGAATGCTGATGAAAAGTTTAGCCTGATTTCGGTTCGCAAATTTTGGGCGCTCTTTGAGTTCCACAAACCTATCCGAATCTCTGGTCATCAAAACGGTTACACCCAGGCCGTTGACAAGATAGTCGCGGAGATATTTGGCAATTGCCAGAACGACATTTTTTTCGTATATACCGTGAGCGCCGATTGCGCCCGGGTCGCGGCCGCCATGCCCGGGGTCAATGACAATTTTGTCGATTAGCCATTTTTTCTTTTCTTGCTCAATCACGCGATTGATCTCATCGGAAACGTCCCGTTTGGTTTTGACAGTAATAATAATTTTTCTGGGCGATGGCAACATGAAGTTTTTTTCTACAATTTTGTCTCGCAAACGAAAGCCAATTTGAGCCAGTTCATTGGAGACTTGGCTGGGTACGATGCGCGCGACCATTCCCTGCTGGTATTCAGCATAAAGTTGCAACGAATCGACGATGCCGCCGTAAATGTCCAGGTAGAGCCAGCGATGTCTTGCTCGCAACGAAATGTCCGCTTCGGTGAAATTTTTGTTGGCGACCACGGCAATTAACGTCCCGTTTAGTTTTTGCTCAATGTCAATATCTCGGATATTTGGCTTTTTCGAATAAATCGGTTTCAAAATAGAGAGCGTTTTCTTGTTGGGATCGTATTTAATTTTTCCCGGAAATTCCCGATTGACAATCTCAAAAAAATAGGAAAGCGGCACGTACATTTTTCCGCGAAAAAATTTTGTCGCCACGGGCAATTGATAGCAGCGGTTATCCACCATGAGGAAAGAATTAAGCGGAGCAATGGCAATTTTCTTTTTAGCAATGTGAACGGACGAAACAAGCCTCGTCGAATCGTAATAAACTGGCGCGTTAAAAATATCGGCAAAATCTTCCAGCGCAACAAAAAGCGCGTTTTGAAAAGATTCTGTTCTGAGCCCCGCGTGAACCGATCCATCGGCGTGGATGACAGTAATCGATTGGGCGATAACGCCATTCAGACGAAAAGAGACAATGCAAAAAATCAGCAGCAAATAAGTGTGTAAATTTTTCATCTAAACCGATTTCAGCCCTTTATTTCGTTTTCATTTCTGGCTAACAATTTGCTGGCTTGTTTCAGGGTTTTAATTTCCCTGTCTGTGAGGCTGTTGTAACCTTTTTCCGTAATTTTGTCTAAAATGGAATCCACTTCGAGCCGTAATTTCTGACGGTGAATCTCTTCTTTTACGCGTTTCTTTGCCTTGTGCTCAGCCTTTTTTTGATAAAAATAATAATTCAAACGCCAGCCGGAACGAATTTTAAAATACAAAAATCCCACCGCGATGCCGCCCAGATGGGCGAAGTGAGCGATGTGACCGCCGCCAGAAATGCCAAAAATGAGGGAGATGCCGATAAAAATCAGCGCCCAGTATTTCGCCTTCAAAAAAATCGGAAACGGAAAAAAGAAGAGGGGCCTGTTCGGATAAAGCAAAACAAAGGCAATCAGCACGCCATAGACGGCGCCCGAAGCGCCGATTACCGACGATGACTGAAAGATGAGATGAAAAAAACCGGCGCCGATTCCGCAAATGAAATAGTAACGCAGGAATTCATGAAATCCCCAGCGACGTTCCACATCGACGCCGAACAGCCACAGCATGAGCATATTGAAAAAAATATGAAAAAAACCGCCGTGCAAAAAAAGATATGTCACCAATTGCCAGACGAAAAAACGATGAATCAGCATTGTCGGATGAAGCCCGAACCAGAAAATGAGCGTGTCTCCGAAAATTAGTTGCAATGCGAACACCCCGACGTTAGCAACAATGAGATACTTAACGCCGGGGGTCATTATTCCCGGTCCGAATCGAAATTGAAATTGTGAGCGTTGCGGATAACTCATGGTGACTCACTTTAAAGTTCGTTGTTGGCGAATTTTGTCGATTTTATCGCCGTCAAAATATTAATGGAATCCCATCCGAATACCGATGCGAAAACCAAGCCCGGAAAGGTCAACTTCGTAGCGCACCGGAGCGCCGACGTCGTCTTTTTTGTCGCGGCTGACTTTGGTGCCATCGTAAAAAACCTCGCCGATGAACGAAGATCGCGATCCGATACGATAGCTAAATCCGCCGGACACGATCCATTTAAAACCGCTGTAAAAACGGCTTGTTTTGCTGGCGTTTTCTCCGAAGGACTGTTCTTTGCTGAACAGCATGGCATAGCCTAACCCGCCGCTGGCAAAATAATCGAAATAGCGTCCCGCGGGAAACTTAACGTTGATGATGCCGTAAATCGGAACAATGTTGGTGGTGAATTGCGCATCGGTACGAACCTCGTTTTCCACGGTGCCGCCGGTGGAAACGGATTGTGCAATTTGAGTTTCTGCCGTGTGCTGTTTGTGGAAAAAATCGACGGCGAGGCCAATGTCGACAGATTCATCGACAATCCAGGAATGCATGGCGCCAAAAATTAGGCCGGCTTTGGAGCCTTTGGGGTTGAAATATCCCGCTTTTAAAGTCGTCGCCGTCATTGGTCTTGGCTGTGAAAATGCCGTTGGAACAATGAAGAAAACAAAAATAGCGAAAGTTAGTGCGCTGAAAAAAATCATACTTTTTTTCATTGGTTTGCCTCCTCTGTTTATTATATTATGAATTTTATCAAATATTACGATAAAAGTCAAGGAAAAAGAAGTCGGGAAGAGAAAAAAATTTGTTGTCTATAAAGATATAACGAACTGAGGCGCGTTTGGTTGCATATTTGGTAACTATTCAGCCTCGAAGCCGCCAAGGCTTCAATATTTAATTATCTAATAAAAAAATAATTTTCTGGGAACCGCTTTGAATAAAATGTGTTTGGAGTCTTCAAGTCCTTGGCGCTGAACAGTGACCATGTTTGACGGTTATCCAAGATAACTGCGTAAAGCTCTGCTGCGAGAAGCATGGCGTAAACGGCGCAATGCTTTTTCTTTAATTTGACGGACGCGCTCGCGTGTGAGTTCGAAATGTTCTCCGATTTCCTCTAATGTGAGCGGAGTTTCAGAATTTAAGCCAAAATAAAGTTTGACCACCTCAGCTTCGCGTTTGCTGAGGGTTGACAGCGCCTCATTGAGCTCTATTTTCAAAGACTCATTCATCAGTTGCTTGTCTGGCGCAGGCTGATTTTGATTTTCCAGAACGTCCAACAGGCGATTTTCTTCTTCTTCGTTGAACGGGGCGTCCAAAGAAAGATGTTTGGCGGACCGCTGCAATGTATCCGATACTTCGAAATCAGAGAGGTCAAGCTGTTCGGCAATTTCTTCGGGAGAAGGCTCGCGCTCGAATTCTTGTTCCAATTCGCTGAACGCTTTGCCGATTTTGTTCATGGTGCCGACGCGATTAAGCGGCAGGCGGACGATACGAGATTGTTCGGCTAAAGCTTGCAAAATGGATTGGCGAATCCACCACACGGCGTAAGAAATAAATTTGAAGCCGCGCGTCTCGTCGAAACGGTTTGCCGCTTTGATGAGACCCAAATTGCCCTCGTTGATCAGGTCGCCCAGCGAAAGTCCCTGATTTTGATATTGCTTGGCGACGCTGACGACGAAGCGCAAGTTGGCTTTGGTGATTTTCTCGAGCGCTTCCTGGTCGCCTTCTTTCACTCGGCGCGCTAATTCAATTTCCTCTGCCGGCGAAAGCAAGCCAACTTCTCCAATCTCGTGAAGATATTGATCAAGAGAGTGGTCGCCCATGTGAATTTGGGAGCTTTTTAGAGATTTTGCCATAGATTTCCCTCTACGACAATCCGTTGAATTTTAGTCATAAATATACTAATTTTTTCAATTCTTGTCAATATCAAAATGCAGACAATAACATCTTTATTAAAAACAATTAGTTAGTTAGCTTTTATTGGTCAACTGGCTGTGATTCAACTGAATGTAGTATCAAAAGATCGCAAATCGAAAAATTTCAATTAAACTGATTTTTGAGGCTGTATCTTTGCTTGATTTTTCTGATTTCAATTTGCTGCAAAGAAATTGCAAATAACTGTAAAAATATCTTGACTTTTTGTGTTAAATTTTATATAATACTAATGCTGAATATGTCGGCGTGAAATTGGGATAAGGAAAAAATGAAAAAAAAGATCACAGTGGTATTTATCTCCCTCATCGCGTGTGCAAGTTTTGTTCTTGTGTACGGCAATGCGGTGATTGTTGAATTTCACGGAGCCCCCGGAAATAGCAAAGTCACCTTGCATTGGGCGACTATCAGCGAAGTCAATTGCAAAACATTTGAAATAGAACGCAGCTTAAATAATACTGATTTCAAAAAAATCGGTTCGGTTCGGGCGATTGGCAATTCAACCAGCCGCCAGGAATATAGCTTTGAAGATAAAAATGTATTCAAAACCTCTACTATTAGCCGCACCTTTTATTATCGGCTCAAAATCATTGACATTGACGGCAGCTTCCGCTTGCACTCCGAAGTCATTTCAGTAACCCCGTCCATCTCCGGCGCGAAATACACCTGGGGCAGCATTAAGGCGCTGTTTCGCTAACAATTAAGCTCCGACCAGTTTAATTCCCCAACAAGTTTTTAATCGGCTTAAAGTGCAATTTTGCGACATTTTTCAATTCTTCTTTTCCATGCCGCTTGATAAATTTTTGCAGGGCCGTTTGCGCCGGCTGAGAGGCGCCCGCCGGGAAGCTCATTTGATATTTTATGGCCAGTTTTTCCAGTGATTGGACGAATTTGTCCCGCGCCAAAATTGACGCCGCAGCAACGGCTAAATTTTCTTCGGCGCGAACTTTCTGCACGAGATGAATCTTGTGCTCTAATGACAGCGCTTCCCGAATCAATTTTTCATCGCCAAATTGATCCGAAAGCACAACCGTGCAATCTACTTTTTGCAGCAAATGCTCGATGGCTTGCGCGTGGCCATAGGCGAGAAGTTTGTTCAGATTTTGAAATTTTGCGTAGAGCCGGTTGTATTTTGTCGGCGTCAGGGTGATGATGGTGTGTTTGAAATGTTTGCGAATAAAAAACGCCAATTCAGTGATTTTTCTGTCGTTGATTTTTTTGCTGTCCTGAATTCCCTTTTGCCACAACAAATGTTCGGAGTTTTTGTCCACAAAAAGCGCTGCAATGACTAGCGGCCCGAATAGATCGCCTTTTCCCGATTCGTCGCTGCCCGCCCATCTGGTCAAATTTTCAATTGATTCCAGGCCGTGAACCGCCGACGTGGATTTTAGCGGCTCAAGATATTTTTCAATTGAATCTTCGATGTTTTTGCCGCGAATGACGACTTTCCCGCTGCGATAAAAAGTGATGAAAACGCGTTCCCGCTGCGCTTGCCAGAAAGCGTGATCGACGGGCTTCAGCTCAAAACCGTCTTGTTCTAAAATAGACCGCAATTGTTCTTCCTGCTCCGGCGCAAATTTGCTTGTAAATACGTTTTTTGGCATTTCAAATTTTTCCTGAGAGACTGGGTTTTCATTTTTTTTTAATATAAACAATTTCAAATTGAGAAGCAACTCTTTTCAAAGTGCAAGATTTTCACCAATGAAAAAAACTGATTTTCTTTACAAATTTTTTGGAGAATGAAGGCAAATAACCCTATTATTAATCGTAGTTTCAGGAGCGGGATTAAATGTGTGAAATAGAAAGAAAGCGCTAAGTGGTCTGCTTTTTGCAGCATTCATTAATCGAGGGCTGCAACCAGGGCTGCATCTTTTTTTATTTTTATCGGGGGTATGCTAACAACTTTGGGACGTGCGAGATGAAGACAACACAAGCAGCGGCACCATTGGCGTTCACTTTTCCGGCTGTAGAGCTTCCCATTAAACGAGCTCTCAAAAAAAAAACTCATACAATAGCGATTGGAAGCGGCAAGGGCGGAGTCGGTAAGACAATTTTTGCCATGAATTTGGCTCATGAATTGGCGGCGCAAAATTACAAAGTTTTGATCGTGGACAGCGATTTCAGCAGCCCGTGTTTGCACCATTTGTTTCAAATCCAGCAGCGCAAAGACCTACTGCTTGAGTTCGAGGCGGATGTGAAGCTTGATGCGAGCAAGCTGATTTGCCAGACGGAATTTCAAAACATTGACGTCATTTTTCGTTATCCCCGCTCGCTGCGGGTCGGAAAAAATAATTTGCTCATTGCCGGAAGATTGCTCCGCGAAACCGCCAAATTGAATTACGATTACGTTATTTTTGATTTGGGGAGTGGCATTGAAGCTACGGATATTTATCTGTTTTTGCATGCTGGTACTAAAATTTTGCTGGGGACGCCCGAGCCGGCGGTAATTGCGGAAAATTTTCGATTTTTGAAAACGTGCATTTTGAAAAAATTGGAGGCCGCGTACCGTGACGATGACGAGAAATTAGAATTAATCAGCAACGCCTACTTTCAAAGTGACAAAAACACAGCGGGAACTTTGAAGGTTTTGATCAAAGGTGAGCAGCAGTCGGACGAAAAAGTAATGTCCATCGCGAAAAATTTTCAACCGCGCTTCGTTTTGAATATGTCGCGCGGGGACGACGATCGCACTTTCGCGCAATGGCTGGATTTGGCGCTCAAAGATTTGTTTGGCGTCGGCATTAAATTCACCGGCAATATTCCTTTTCAAACAAATTTGCGGCGTTTTTTGCGCCATGATTCCTGGGATTTGTTGTTTGCTGATGTCAAAAAAGGCACGGATACTTTTCAAAGGCTGACGCAATATTTGACCGGAAAGGCGGAGTCAGAAAAGCCGCATCAAAGCGGAAAAAGGGCGTTGAAGAAAATGGGCGATTTTGTAGATGTAAACTCGCTGATCTGTTCAAATCAATGCAGCCTTTGGCAAAATTGTAACTATCAAATGGGCGGGCATCCGTGCCGAATAAAATACATTGGGTTTGTCAATCAAAATTAGTTTCATGTTTCCTCCAATTTGCTTCATTGGAAAAAACCTGCCTGAACGCGGCGTCGGACAGGTTTTTTATGTTCGCATTGTTAAAAAAATATAGGGGTACAATGAAAAAAACACAGCTTTTGCTCACAGTATTGGCGTTGTTCGTCATTTATTGCCATCAACCGTTGCCGCCTGAGCTGCGAAATAGACCGCCCAACGCGCCGCAACTCGTTTTCCCCGAAGACGGAGCGATGCGAATGCCCGTGGCGTTGACTTTGCAGTGGGAAACTTCGGATCCCAACGAATATGACACGCTCCGTTGCGATATTTATTTGCAAAAAAATAATGCCAACCCTCATTTGTACAAGGCAAATTTGCCAGCGGATTCGCTCCGGCTCGATTCGCTCGATTTTGACAGCCAGTATTTTTGGCAAGTGATTGTGCGGGACCAGAAAAACTTGCAGACTGAGGGGCCTGTCTGGAATTTCCGAACCAGAGTGGAGCACAACAATCCGCCCAGAATTCCAGCTAATCCAATGCCGCAGAATCATCAACAAAATGTGGCAATTGATGATGTGAATTTTTCCTGGGAAGGTGGCGACCCGGATTCCTTCAGCGTGGTCGCGTACGATGTTTCCTGGGGCGTTCAGGCGGACTCGCTGCGGCCATTAAGGGCAAACCTGTCAGATACTTCTTTTGCTTTGTCACTTTTACCTTTTGACACGAAATTTTATTGGCAGGTAACGGCGCGCGACGAATATGAAAGTGTTCAACTCGGGCCTGTGTGGGATTTCACGACGGAAAAAGGCAGTCTGGTTTTCTGGGAGCCGTTTGACACCTATTCTCAAAATGAGAAGCCGCCGGTTCCGCCGTGGACAATCGCAGACTCCGCCAGTTCGATTTACATCACCAATGAGACGAGTTACAACGAGCAGGGAAATAGTCTTTGTTTCATGGACTCTACTGTGCAAGGCTACAGTTTCATTGCGGCGCACTTTGCGTCGATGGATCTGGGAATGATTTCTTTTTACTGGAAAGTGAGCAACGCGACGGACTATTTCGGATTGAGACTTTATTCCAACGAAGCGGACACGGCTCATTTGGGTCCGCAAATTTCCATTCGCGAAGGAAAGATGGAGTTTTTCAGTCACAATCGCAGTTGGGAAAATATCACAAACGTCGCGGCCGGCAGATGGTATTTTGTCGAGGTTGTTTTTTCGTGTGAAAAAAAGATTTTTCAAGTTTTTGTGAATAATGAGCTCAAAGCCGAATCCGCCACCTGGATCGGCTCGACAGTCCCTTCGATCGATTCGATTTATTTTATGACATTCAAAAATCGTGTTTGCGAGCGCGGGTATGTCGATGAAATTAAGGTGATAAAACAATAGTCTTCGGCACGCAGGGAATGGGAAAAATCAAAGAACAATCGTAACTCTCGTGCCTTTGCCCGGCGTGCTGAAAAACTGAATTTCGCCGTCATGGTCCTCGATGATTTTTTTCACAATCGCCAGGCCCAAACCCATTCCTCTCTTCTTTGTTGTAAAATTAGGCTCAAAAATTTTTTTCAACAGCTCCGATTCAATGCCAATTCCCCGGTCGATAATTTCGATTTTTACAGATTTGCCCTCTGCTTTGATGGCGTTAGTCGTGATGAAAATTTCCTTGTTCGCCGTGTTTGGCTGACTGGCTTCCACTGCATTTTTGAGCACATTGTACAGAGCACGGCGAAATTGTGCGCGATCGAGGCGGATCGGCGGAACGGACTCATCGAGCCGGACGCGAATTTTTGGCACGCCGGGCTGTGCCTGAACAAGAGTGACCACGCTTTTGATGATGTCATGCACGTTCGCTTTTTCCAGAGAAATTTGCGGCATACGGGCAAATTGCGAAAATTCCTCCGCCAATCTGGTTAAAGATTCCACTTCTTCCTGAATGCTCACGATAGGATTGTCCGACCCCAGTTCCGGCTCGAATTTATTCCACAAGCGTCGCAGAGAAAGCTGAATCGGCGTCAGGCTGTTTCGTATTTCGTGAGAGACGCGGCGCGCCAGTTCCTGCCAGGCAGCCATGCGTTCGGCGCGGAGCAATTTTTCCTGGCTGGTTTTCAACTCCTGCGCCATGCGGTTGAAGGTATCGATGAGAAATTTGATTTCGTCTTTGGCTTTGACATTGACCGGAGCGCCAACTTCGCCAGCAGCCATTTTTTTCATTCCCGCTGCCAACTCCATGATTGGCTCGCTGATGCCTCGCGACAGCGTTTTTGCCGCGTAAACCGCGATGAGAGTGAGCAAAACAATAAAAATCGTGGAAAACGCCCAGATCAATTGCCCTTCCTCAACTGATTTTTTGAAAAGGGAGAGCGAGTTGTAAACGCGGATGGCTTCGGTCAGGTTCTCTTTGACGGTGATAATTTTCGGATCGATTTCAAAACCAATGACGCGAAATTTTGTGTTGTCGATTGGTACAAATACCTCGCAAGCATTCACATCGCCGGCGAAGAGTCGGCTAACAATCTCGCCAGCAAATATGGAATTTACGATTTGTTGATCAAAATTTTCGCAGATTGTGTCAGCAGCCGCTTCGCGAGAAAATTTTCGCAGGGCATGTATTTCATCGCCTTGCTTTTCAAATTCAGCGACAAAAAGCACACCATTTTTTTGCAAAAGCAGATTTCCTTTCGCATTCGACTGGTCGAAATCAGAAATGAGCAAAACACCTTCCCGTTCCAATTGATATTTTATCAGTTCAAGGCTGCTGACCAATGTGTTGTCCATGCCAGGGAGCAGAAACATTTGCATGCTTCGCGTAAGCAGCGCGCTGACAAAAGTCGTCAAAGGAATAGCCGGAACCAGCACCAACAGAATGAAAATAATAGTGAGTTTTACTTGAAAGCGAAAACCGCGCCTGGATTTTCGATAAATGGAGATGAGGTAAATCGCCAGCGCGACAGAGAGAATTGTGAGCCAGATGAAAAAAATATTCATGGGTTCAATCGTTTTTTATCGCGACAAAGAGAGCAGACACAGGTCACTTTTTAGGCGGATGAAATATCAAGATTTTTAGCCACCCAACCTTTTTCTTTTAATCATGTACTCCAACAATGCCCGATCAAAGTCCATGGCGGTATTGAGCGCTACAAAATCAATTAAATTATTTCGGCATTCCCGACGATAATTTTGCACAAAATCGCTCATCAAACGCTGGTATTCCGCACGAATGTGCCAGGGCTGCGTACTCATTTTGTCGCCGGTTTCCACATCGCGAAACAGGGCATTTTTCTTGAAATCAAAGTCAATTTCTCTCGGATCGAGAATTTGAAACACAATCACTTCGTGACCGCGGTGACGAAAATGTTTCAGCCCGGATAAAACCTGCGCCGGCTCATCCAACAAATCAGAGAGCAAAATGATCAGACCGCGGCGATGAATGCGTTCTGCCATCGTGTGTAAAGTCAAAGCAATGTTCGTCTTTTCTGTGGGTTTGACTGTTTCCAGCACCGATAAAATTTGTGTGAGATAGCTGCGTACCGATCGTGGCGATAGATAATTTTGAATTTTCTCGTCAAAGGCGATGAGCCCCACGGCGTCGCGCTGCTCAATCATCAAATATGACAACGCCGCCGCCAAGTACGAGGCGTATTCCAATTTGCTGATTTTTTCAGAAGAGTAGGACATGGAAGCGGAAATATCCAGCAGAATGTAGGCTTTGACATTGGTTTCTTCTTCGAATTGTTTGATGTAAAAACGATCGGTCTTGCCGTAAGCTTTCCAGTCGATGTGGCGAATTTCGTCGCCGGGCATGTAGGGACGATAATCGGAAAATTCCACGCTGAAGCCGTGGTAGGGACTGCGGTGCAGTCCGGAAATAAATCCTTCGACGATAAGCCGCGCGCGGAGCTGCATATTTTTCAGCCGCGAGACCACTTCCGGATTCAAATATTTTCGGTAATCGACAGCTTCTGTTATTGGCATGGTCAATCTTTCACTTCGTCGATCAATTTTTCAATAAGTTCTACCGGGCTGACATTGTCGGCTTCGGCGTTGAAGTTGGTCACTAATCGGTGGCGCAAAACTGAAATGGCCACTTTTTTTACATCGCTGATGTCCGGTGTGGGTCTGCCGTCGAGGATGGCGTTAGTCTTGGCGCCCAAAATCAGATACTGGCTGGCTCTGGGACCGGCGCCCCAGCGGATGTAATCGCGAACATAATTGGGCGCGCCATTTGTTCCCGGTCTGGTCAAACTGACTAACTTGACGGCGAAATCAATGACATTGTCCGCCACCGGGACGCGCCGAACGAGCCGCTGCAATGCGATGATATCTTTCCCTGAAAGCGTTTTTTTCAAATTCGGCTCGTAGGCGCTGGTTGTCGATTTCACGATTTGGTTTTCTTCCGTAAAAGAAGGATAATCAACCCACAAATTGAACATGAAACGATCGAGCTGTGCTTCGGGCAGCGGATACGTGCCTTCCTGCTCGATCGGATTTTGAGTGGCTAAAACGAAAAACGGCTCTTCCAATTTGTAAGTTTCACCGGCTGCGGTAACTTCGTGTTCCTGCATCGCCTGCAACAACGCCGCCTGCGTTTTGGGCGACGTGCGATTAATTTCATCGGCTAAAACAATATTGGCAAAAACAGGTCCCTTGACAAATTTGAACGCTTTTCTCCCCGTCGTCAGGTCGTCTTCGATGAGCTCGGTGCCGGTGATGTCCGAAGGCATCAGATCCGGCGTAAACTGAATGCGTGAAAATTTTAAATCCAACACCTGCGCCAGCGTGCTGATCAATAGAGTTTTCGCCAGACCGGGGACGCCGATGAGCAGACAGTGTCCCTGAGCCAGCAGCCCGATGAGCATTTGGTGGATGACGTCGCGCTGGCCGACGATCACTTTGCCAATTTCTTTGACAATTTTATCGTGCGAATCTTTTAATTGTTTGACAATTTCCATGTCATTTTTTGCAGCAACATTTTCGGTCATGAGTCCTCCGCAGCGGATTTGAAGTGAAACTTAAATTTATCAGCAGCGTTTTAAGGCTGTTCTTTTTGTGGCAAAACAAACTAATTTTTATATGCCTTTGATGACGGTTTGTTTCAACGGTTTAAAATAGGAACTTTTTTGCTGAAATGCAAATATTTTATTGCACAAAAATCAAGAATTTAGTAAATTAAAAATAATGAATAAAACAAACCTCACCGGCATGACTCTCGAGGAAATGGAAGATTTCATGGCTTCCATTGGTCAGCCTGCATTTCGCGCCCGCCAACTTTTCAATTGGCTGTATAAGCGCCGTATTTCCGATGTCGACGAAATCACGGTTTTTTCCAAAAAATTCCGCGACGAACTGAAAGAAAAAGTTGAAATGGGACACGTCGAAATTGCTGATCGGCAAATTTCCGCCGACGGCGAGACGAACAAATTTTTATTCCGGTTGCGCGACGGCCACTTCATCGAAAGCGTTTTTATGGTCGATGGGAAAAGGCGCACCGTGTGTCTGTCGTCGCAAGTTGGCTGTGCTCTGGGGTGCTCGTTCTGCGCTACGGGACGCATGGGTTTCCAGCGCAATCTTTCTGTCGGAGAGATTGTCGACCAACTTTTGGCGGTGCTGAAAACCATGGACATCGATGCGACAAATTTGGTGTTCATGGGCATGGGCGAGCCTTTTTTGAATTACGAAAATGTGATTAAAGCCGCAACGCTCATCGGCCATAGCGACGGAATCGCCGTGGGCAAAAGAAAAATTACCATTTCCACTGCCGGACTTGTGCCGCAAATAAAAAGATTTGCCGATGAAAATCAGGGTTTCAAATTAGCGATTTCGTTGAACGCCTCTGACGATCTCTCGCGATCTGAGTTGATGCCGATTAACAAAAAATATCCGTTGCGCCAGTTAATCGAAGCGGCGAAATATTATTCCGAGAGGTCGCGGCATTTATTCACGTTCGAGTATCTGATGATCGCCGGCGTGAATGACCGAAAAGAAGATGTGGAAAATTTGAAAAAACTGTTACGCGGTTTGCGTTGCAAAGTGAACATTATCCCCTACAATCCGACCGATGATCGCTGGCAAGCGCCGACCGAAGAGGCCATTCAATATTTTCTGCGCGAACTTTTGCCATTGCGGATTATCGTTTCTGTGCGTCGCAGCAAAGGCGTGGACATCGATGCGGCGTGCGGACAATTGTATCATTCCCATCAGGAGCAAGCCGCAAAGTGAATTGTTATACGCTGGCATGGGGAAAATGTAAAGAGTGAAAAGAAATTACCAAATTTTTTATGAATAGTGCGTCTGTTGCGCTCAATGAATACTGATATTGTTTTATTTTGCTTGTTTTTGACGCCGAATAAATCGTCATCATTGAAAGGAATTTCATGGTTCAAAGTCAGAGAAAATTAGGTTATTTTGAAGGCTGGTTGTCGGCCGGAGTGAATACAGTGCTTTTTGGAATCAAATTGTGGGCCGGGACGCTGACCGGTTCCGTGGCGATGATCGCCGACGCCTGGCACACGCTTTCCGACACTTTGACTTCGGGCATTGTCATTTTGGGGACCTGGATTTCTGGCAAGCCGGCTGATGAGGGGCATCCTTTTGGCCACGGCAGAGCGGAGTCCATTGCCGCCATTGTGATCAGTACGCTGTTAGCAATTGTTGGTGTGAAATTTTTCAGCGATTCAATCAAACATTTTCTGGCGAAAGATGTGGTCGTTTTTGGCTTAACGAGTATCATTGTGTTTTTAATTTCCGCGATCATCAAAGAGGCTCTGGCGCAATTTGCCATCCGCGCCGGGAAAAAACTCCAGGCGCAGTCGGTCATTGCCGATGGCTGGCACCATCGCAGCGACTCCGTGGCTTCGTTTTTGATTGTCGTCGGCGCTTTTCTCGGTCGCTGGCTCTGGTGGATTGACGCGGCAATGGGCATTATCGTGTCAATTTTAATCTTAAAGGCGGCTTACGATATTTTTCGTTCAACGTCGGATTTGTTGATTGGCAGGCAGTTGGATCATTCACTTGAAGGAGAAGTCAGGCAAATCATTGCGCAAAATTTACCCGGCATCCTCGACGCCCACCATTTTCACCTGCACGAATACGGTAGCCACAGGGAGCTCACCTTTCACGTCTCTATCGACGGCGAATCGTCGCTTCAAGACGCGCATCGGTTAGTGGATGAATTGGAAAAATTGGTGAGTCAAAAACTCGACATGGAAGTTACGATTCACATTGAACCGGTTTGATGACGTTCAATTCATGCCGGGAATTTAGTTTAAAAAAAGTCATCTATTGAGAAACAAATTTTTTAATCGTTTTCTCGACATCTTCAACTTTACCAATGACCGTCACCTGATCGCCCGCTTCGAGCTTTGTGTTTCCGTCGGGGATTGTGACTTCTTTTCCTTTTTTTACGGAAGTGATCAGCACATCTTTGGGCAAGGTGATTTCTTTCAGTGTCTTGCCAGTTACGGAAGAATTTTCCGGAACTACAAACAGATCAATTGTTCCGCCGGAATTTTCCAGGTCCTGGCTGAGTTTTTCGACCACGTAAGAATCGGACATGCCTTTGCGCAGATTGTCGTATTCAGATTTGGTTGCTTCCGCTTGTTTTTCCAACTCGGTGATTTTGTTGATTTGATCTGCCAGAGCGGACTTGGTCAGCCTGGCATCTTTTTGCTGGGATATTTCAAAAGCTTGCTTTCCCAGTTCCATTTTTTCCTGTTGAATCTGCTTTTGGATTTTCGAAATTTGCATTTTCAGTTTTACGACAGTCGTTGCCTCAGTGGTTTTGCCCTCGATTTGCGAATACAATTTTTGCATTGTTTCCAATCCTTGGGTGCTAACTTTTTTCCCTTTCTCGATCAGATCGCTGGAAAGTTCTGAAATTTCCTGTGAACTTTTTTGAAAATTTTGTTTGATTTTGTCAAAAAATTTCATCTCCTGAATCTCCTGATTTTAAGTTGATGGTTTGTCGGCGTTCGTTTTGAAAAAGAGAGAGCTATTTTTCTATTTGATGTCACAATTTTGGCAAAGATACAGTTCTCCGAATCGGAAACAGCAAACGAAAATTCATTCAGTTGGTCAGCAGTTCTGAAATCGTCACAAATTGGTAGCCGCGATTTTTCATCTCGCGAATTATTGTGGGAAGCTTCTCGTGCGGATAATCTCCTTTGCGCAAAGTGCCCAGATGCATCAAAATAATGCAACCATTCGCGCCGTGCGGAGAATTTTCGCCGAAAGAGAGAATTTTATCGACGATTTCTTCTGCAGAGTGGTAGATCGTCGCTGTTGTGTCTGCCACCCAGTCGAGCGTGTCCATGTTGTTTTGCCAATCCCTGCCAACTGTCCAGCCGATTTGGCGGAAGCCGACTTCGGCTGCCCAGCGGCGAATTTCCGCGTTGTGCTCTCCGTAAGGCGCGCGCCAGAAGGGTTTCATTCGCCGACCTGTGAACCGACGAAATAGCTCCGCGGTTTTGAGTAGCTGTTGTTGAACCAATTCTCTGGTGACGCCGGAGCGCGTGTCGTGCTTTCTGTTTATTTCAAATGTAGTCAGATGCGGATGTGTCCAGCTATGGTTTCCGATATCGTGGCCGTCTTCCAGCATGCGAAGGACGTGTTTTCCGTAGCGACGAATATATCTGCCCGTCAAAAACATCGTGGCGTGGACATGCTCCTCTTTAAGCACATCGAGAATTTCGTCGGTGATATTGTCCAGATAGTCGCCGTCAAAGGTGAGCGCAATTTCTTTTTTGTTTATTGAGCCGCGAGTAAAATCTCTGGCTAAAAACGACGGCGTGGGCGGCGCATATTTAAAATTGACCTCTTCCAACAGAATGCTCGATCCGTCTTCGCTCAAAGCCCGAACGGTGAACCGATTTCGCCCGGGTTTTACTTCAATATTTTCAAAAGTAAATTTATTCGCTTTGACCAATTTTGCCGCCAGCAAATTTCCATCGGCGGAAATTGTCACGACACGGTTGTCTTCCGTTTCGCCTTCAATAGTAATTTTGTTGCGGATGACCATGGAAGGCATCGTCGGTTTCGTCACCTTTAGGGTGTCGAGATGACGGGCGATTTGCTGGACACTGGTGAGCGAATCGGCGACAGCTATTTTTTCTTGCAAGTCAGCCATTTGTTTTTGCAGATGATTCACTTTGCCGCTGTTGCTGATGTTCAGCCAGATGCTGCTGAGCAAACCCAGCAGTAGAACGGAGACCAAAACTAAATTGGCTGGTCTGGCGCGCAACGTTTTGTAATTTGTAACCACGTGCTGCCAAAAAATTTTTAGACGATTGACGACAAAAAACATGCTGCGGCTGAAAATATCTTTGAAAAAACATTTCTTGCTACAATAGATGTGGTGGGCAATATTGCGTTGGCAGTCCGCGCAAATGGGCGCTTTGCAATAGTAGCATTTGCGCTTGGCTTCGCGGTCGGGGTGGTTTTTGCAGGTGTCAGTCATTAGCACAAAAATTTATTTGATTAAATTGAAAAAATGCCAGAATCAGAGAATCTTTTGGCTTGAGAATTATCTAACAAGATAAGTTTAATTGAATTTTTTGAAAAAAGCAAGTAAAAAATTTAATCACGGAAAATTTTCGGGCACAAAGCCGATTATTTGCTGAGTAGAAAACATTTTAGGAGCATAAAATGAGCTTGAAAAAACAATATTTGAAATCAAAATCGCTGTGTCGGGTGACGTTTCGACTGGAGAAAAAGCCGGCGGCGCAGGCCAAAAAAGTCTATCTTGTCGGCGATTTCAATAATTGGGACGAAAAAGCGAATCCGATGAAAAAACTGAGCAACGGCGACTTTACCCTGCGGCTCGATCTGGAAACCGGGAAACAATATCAATTTCGCTATTTGCTTGATGACGGAACGTGGGAAAACGACTGGAACGCAGACCAATATGTTTCCTCTCAATTTCCCGGCACTGACAATTCTGTCGTCTTGACCTGAATTTCCCGAATCAGATGTGCGCTACTTTGAAGGTGGCGTACATCTCAACTTAAGCAAAATAAAAATCGTCCCACCAAAAAAATTAATTGAAAATGTCAATTTTTTTCTCTATCTTTTATGTTTCGGAAAAATTAAGAGGCCAAACCTGCCAGATTTTTACCCGTCGGGTTAACCATTTTTTTGCATCGCATTAAATCGAAAATGAACTCATTCTTCGATGAGAATAAAAGGGAGAAATAACAATGGCAAAAAAGAAAACCTGGAAAGAAAAATTACTTGACAGCAAAAACCTGCCCAAAGTGGAACAAATTACAGAAAAACAGTCGAAAATCTGGGGCGTGGGCACAGTCGTCATTCCGGCGCCCATCGAAGTGGATGAAATCATGCGTCAGGTTCCCGAGGGAAAACTGATCACAATCAATATCATTCGTGAAAAATTGGCAATCAAACATGGCGCCGCTACCGGATGTCCCATTACGACGGGAATTTTTGCCTGGATTGCCGCAAACGCCGCGGACGAGGATGCCCGCGCCGGCGTGAAAAATATTACGCCTTACTGGCGCACACTGAAATCCAGCGGCGAACTCAATGAAAAATATCCCGGCGCAATCGAGAACCAAAAATTGATGCTCGAGGCTGAAGGGCATAGAGTCATTCAAAAAGGCAAAAAATTTGTCGTGGAAAATTATCAGGAAAAACTGGTTGATATTTAATTGGTATTAGGATATCATCCCAAAGCCAATAAGAACACAAAAATATTTTTTTACCACAAAGACGCCGAGACACCAAGAAATAAAATAATTTTTCAAAGACCTTTGTGCCTTCTTGACTTTGTGGTTGATTTAATTTTGCGAATTAAGTGCTTCCAACTTACTACGGTTATGGAGAAAAGAAATGAGCGTTTACGTCGGACTGGATATTGGCGGAACAAAGTTCATGGTCGGAGCCGGAGATGAAAACGGAAATCTTCTCCACAGCGTCATCCACGAAACGCCGCAGCGCCTCGAAGAAGGGATTGAATTGCTCAAAAAAATGACGCGCGAGATTGCCGGAAGCGAAAAAATATTAGGCATGGGCGCAGCAATTGGCGGGCCTCTAAATTGGAAAAAAGGAATTGTTTCTCCGCTGCATCAACCGGAATGGCGAGATGTGCCGCTGAAAAAAATTATGGAAAAAGAATTCGGTTGCCCGTTTTTTGTGGACGTGGATACGAATGTTGCCGCATGGGCAGAATACAAATCCGCTCAACCGCGTCCTGAAAAATTGCTCTACATGACCATCAGCACCGGAATCGGTGGCGGTTTCATCGCGGACGGAAAAAATTATCGCGGAAAAGACGGCGCCCATCCGGAAATCGGCCATCAGTCGATTCCGTTTCGCTGCGGTCATCCGGAAAGAGTTCAGTGCGAATGCGGAGCTCCGGATTGCCTGGAGGCGCTTGTCTCAGGAAACGGAATTCAACGAATTTACGGCAAAAAGGCGGAAAATTTGAACGATGCCGAGTGGGAAGAAGTTGCTTATAATTTGGGTCAGGGTCTACGAAATTTAGCGGCACTTTATTTGCCCGATGTGATCGTTTTGGGCGGTGGCATTGCCACTGGCGCCCGAGAGAAATTTTTTAATCAGGCCCTAAAAGTGATGAAAGATCATTTGAAAATGACGCCGGCTCCGGAAGTCCGCATCAGCAAATTGGGATACAACACAGCTTTGATGGGAGCGATTTACATTGCCAGAGATGGGTTAAATTGAGTCCCGAACTAAACATTCACACTATTCCGCAAATTTTCCCTTGATTTTTTCAAAAAAAATTGTAAATTCAAGTTAGAAAAAATCTCTTGATGTTCTGAACTTTCCTAAAAAATCTTTTCAATGGACATAGATTCTCAGCCAAAGACCACTAAATGCCGTTTTTACACCGGCACAAGGCATACCCTTTGATTTGTCCTTTCAAATAAAATTCAATTTTACAGGAGGATTAGCAAATGAAAAAGACTATTTGCGTGCTCTTGGCTTTTCTAATTTCCTCAAGCTGGGCGTCTGATAATCGGCAGGCTGCTG
>JAADFU010000102.1:2896-7457 GCA_013152715.1 Calditrichota bacterium | reverse complement strand
GATTGAGACGGTGGACGTGGTTGGGGTACGGGGATGTCTACCTCTGTCTGAAACATTGCCTTGCTTGATAGAGGATTGATGGATCAGGTGTGCCCCATCTGTGAGGTGGAGTACATCTTGCAGAACAATAAAAAAAATCCCCTGGGCGAAATGCTCACAGGGGATTTTCTGTTTTATAAACCGTAGTTTCGGGAGTTATTTTCGGCGAAGGTGAAACTGATATTCCAGTTTATATTTTTCCACAAAATAGTCGTAGGAGAATTCATCCGAGGGGCTGTTGATTTTCCAGTTCAAGCGGATTTTGTTCGCCGTTGGCGGCACAACTACTCGATCCGCTCCTAATTTCGGCAAATTTGTTTTGTTCAAGCCAAAATCTTTTGCAAGAGAATATTTCTTTCCGCTGAGTTCAATGCTTTTAAGCGTGGCAAAAAACGGAATGTGAATGACAATTGCTCCCGGCTGTTGGCGGAAATTCGCCCGCCAGGTTACCACGGCGCCACTGTCGTCGGGAATCATTTTAAAGTCGATTTTCCCGAATTTGCTTGCCCCGTTTTTCACAGAAATGGGGACGCCGGTTTTGAGCCATTCCGGCGAAACAGCCGAAAAAAGATGCAATTCTTCATTTTCGTCTCTGACCAGCATGTCGTGCAGCAGCATTCTGAATTTTGCTGCAAACCAGCCGTGCGGCGTGAGATTTCCGTGCACGTCGCGGTCTTTCCAGGGCAAGACCGAATATTCGAAACCGGCGTGAGTGGAAGTCGTGTGCAACAAAAGCGAATAAAAATCATGCAGCACATCCCGCTGCTCACCGCGAATCAGTGAAGTTTGCGTGACGTTGGTCGTCAAATAATTGTGGATGTATTTCTGGTCGGCGTAAGTCATCAGCCCCTCGCGGAACTTGGCGCGCGCTGCTGCCTGCGTCGCGGAAACCATCGGCTCCCAGGGATCAAGAATCGGCTCCGGAAAAACTGAGAGCAAATTTCCCCAATCGTAACCGCTCAAGTCATCCAGCCCGGGCGGAATGTAGCCGCCGCTGATGGCAGTGATTTCCGTCAATCGTTTTCGCAGCGCGGAATAGAAATCAGCGTATTCCGCTTCAAACTCCGCCTTTTTTTTCTCTTCGCCGAGCATTCCCGCAAGCAGAATTGCCTTTTTCAGACCCAACAGCGCCCAGAAATTGTGTCCGGTGACATGTCCGGTGATTTGTTCGTTATCGCCGGGCCTGGTTTGGGGCATCAAATGAAATTCGTCTTTCCCGCGCGCCTGCTTGAGCCAATCGACCGCTCTGACCACAGCCGGGAAAACTTTTCGCGCAAATTTCAAATCTCCGGTCATTTCCGCGTGTTGCCCGAAAGCCCACAGCGTCTGTCCCCAGCCGTCGAATTGGCCGCCCTGTGAGACGAAATTCCCATCTTCCTGCTGCCAACGAAGAAAGAAATCCAGGCATTTTTCAGCGATATCGTGATAGCCGGTTACATCGTAATTTCTGACAACAAAAGATCCGTCCCGTAGCCAAAAAGCGTGATAGTGAAATAAATTCACCGTTTGGATATAATTTTCGCCGACTTTATCCAATGCCATTAAATCGTAAATCAGATTGGCATTAAACGTATTGACAACTTTTTCTTCCGGCAGAGAAATGGTCATGCCTTGATTGACTAATTTTTCCCAGAAGGCGGCGACTTTGTCTTTCTCTTCATCAAAATTTTTCCGCATCAGCGCTTTAATATTATCACTCCCGCGCGGCAGAGGTCTGTAGGGCATGAGGAAATCCAGATCGAGCGATTCGTGGGGCTTCAGTTTAAATTTATATTCCACCCGGCCCATCGGAGTTGTGGGCGTGATTTCTGCATCAGGCTTTTTCGCTGATTTTTTGACGGAGACTGATTTTCCGGGAAATTTTTCCGGGAAAATGAGCATCAGGCTGTCGCTGCGATAGAGAAAATTGTGATCAAATTTGAATTTCCACGTCGGATTAAATTTGACGCCCGAGTGGCTGTGTGCGCCCGGATATTTTGGCACACGCGGGCGACGAAATCGATGCGAATTGTCCTCGTTGGAATATCTGAATGCCGTGGCAAAGTAGCCTGTTTGCTTTTTATAAGTGAAATTGGAAATTTTTACCCGAATATAATTCACCAACGCCTGCTCAAGATTATCATCGAGTGTGGTGGCGAAAGTCGTGAATTCATATTTGAATCCGTTTCGCCAGACGCTGTAATTGAAAACCGGCAGGTAGCCTTTGTGCAAAGTGCGAATCGGCTGATTGATCGGTCGCAACTGGTTTCCCGCAAAGAACATAAGTTCTCCGTAGCCTGTGTAAAGAAAACCTTCGGGAGTTATTTCTGTCCCGTCAGGATTGTAAAGCATTCCCATTTGGTCCGTGGGGAAGGCGACGTAGTTGAAAGGAGGTTCCGGCGGTGGTGGTGGAGGCATGATCTGTGAGAAACAGGGAAGAGGGATTAAAAAAATTAATGAAATGAATAAGGCCATTTTTTGCAGGCGCATTTTTGAGCCTCCAAGTTATTTTAAAGTGTAATAGCAATTCATAAGTTGGAACCTTTCAAAGGCTTCGAGCCTTTGAAAGGTTGAAGACTATTTTACTCGTGCAACAGGTAGGCTTTTTTGATATAGTCCAATTTGGGAAAATTGTCATTGAGGTATTTATTCCCGCCTTTTTGAATTTCCCCCTGATTCGGGCCTGTTCCGCGGGGGGCGCCTTCGCCGTAGCCGTTGTAAAGTTGATCCACGACGTCCATGCCTGCTGTCACAACTGCCACAGGCGAAAATCCCATGCCGTCGAGAAAAGCATTGTCCGCAAAATTGATGAACAGCTGAGTGGTGCGGGAATCGGGCATGTTGCTTTTGGCAAAGGAAACGTAGCCGCGCTTGTTGCTCTGCACAACCGGGTCGTCGGGAATGTTCAAACTTTCCCACGCCGCGATGACTTTTGGATCGCCGTGATAGCCGAATTGCGCCATGAAACCATCGATCACGCGAAAGAAACGGACGCCATCGTAAAAGCCATTTTTCGCCAGATAATAGAGCCGATCTGCGCCGTGCGGCGACCAGTCGCGGTGAACTTCCATGACAAAATCGCCTTTGGAAGTTTCAAATTTAATTTTGAAAACATCCGGCGCCTCGGCGTTTAATTGCGCCGGGTCAGGATTTAACAGAGCGGCGCTTATTTCTACGGGCGGCGTTTGCTTTGCTTGTTTTTTGCCGCAGCCCATAAAAATAAACGCTAAAGCAAGAGAGAAAATGAGCACAGTGATTGCTGTTTTCAGTTTCATTTCGATTCCTCCACGAATTAAGTTTATCGATTATTTTGAATTGAATTTGCCGATGACAAAATTGAACCAATAAGGGAGCGCGTGAAAATGGTCCACATGATCGCGCGCAGTATCGCCGTCAAAGCCAAAAACATAAAATTGTCCTTTTTTCGCCTCGGAAATTTGATGCATGGCTGTGGTCAAAAATTTATCGCATTTCTTCCGTGAAAGTTTCAATTTGTACAATAAATAATCGCTCGTCTCGTGATTGCTGGCATATTGCCCAGGGAATATCTCCGAGTGAGTGATGATAAATATTTTCTTCTTCTCAATCGCTTTTTTAGCGAACGGAACGTACATGTTCAGTTTGTCAACGTTCAAATTCTCAGGGAAAGCCCGGCTGGTGTCGGTGTAATCGGTGTGCATGCCGTCGAGCAAAATGATGCCGTCGATCAAATCTGTATTTTTCGGCGAGCGCAAAATTGTTCGCACAGAACCGTAGCCGGCGCTGAAGGATGAAATAATTATTTTATTGAAAAAGATCGGGCGGTTCATTCGGAAAAAAATTTGTCGCTTTATTTCCGCTAACATTTCGGGGAAATGATTTTTTCCTTTAAAAGGCTTTTCGTAAGTTGAAGAACCCTGTCCGATGTCGATGTTTACCAGCATCGCCGGAGTTTTACAGTGCGAGACCGCATACTTGCCAATGTAGCTGGCACCGTGAAAATGGAGCAGCATGGTAAAAGTGTCGGCGGCGGCACATTTTTGCGGGATGAAAATTTCCGCGGAATCAACAACCACGAGCGGAATTTTGAAATCCACGCCTGAATATTCAATATTCGGCACGCGCCAGCGCATCCTGTTTTTTGACAAATTTTCTTTTTTGCTAAAGGATTTCCTGCTTGCTTCCGGGCTACATGATGATAAAATTAAAAACAACAGAATTGTTGTAATTTGAAAGAATCTCATTGCGCCTCGCTTGTCGAATCGCTCAATAACGCCACTCTCGGAAACCAAACGCGAATTTCATTTGAAGGCGGACTTTCATTGTTTAATCGATCAAGCGCTGTGATGACATAGTAGTACGGTTTGTTCGCATCCGGAACCGCGTCGATGAAAGCCGTTTCTGCGGCACGGGCAATGTGAATTAAATTTTTTGCCGCAAAAATATCCACTGGCGATTTTTCCGAGCGAAAGATATTGTAGCGATAAACCGGCGCCGTTTGCAGAGCCGCATCCGGTGCGTCCCACGTCAAAGCAACGGTTCGGCTGCCGGAAATTTCTGCCCG
>JAADFU010000102.1:946-2826 GCA_013152715.1 Calditrichota bacterium | reverse complement strand
GATATTGAAATCCTTTGTCTTTCAGTAATTCATTTGCCTTTTCCAGACCGGAAAAACTGAAGAAAACCATGCCGTTTCCCTCTGCTTTTCTCACCACAGCAACCTGTTTGGCGACTTCTTCCAGCGGCCAGTTTTCGCTGCCCAGTTTATTGATCATCATTCCGGGAAAAATGTAGCGCGAGTGCAGATATTTTTTCAGCCACTGCCGCGTGATCGTGTCGAACGGAGCCGTGGGGTGCGAAATTTGCCAGTAAATCATGGGGCAAATGAAATCAATTTTTCCTTCTTTGATCCACTGCAGTGCATCCTGGTAAACAACGTGATAGCCATTCCATTTGCTGTAATCGTATTTGCCGATGACAGCCGCGGAAATTTTCACCCACGGCTTTAATTTTGTGGCATCATCGTAAAATTTCCGCACGAATTTGTTGATATTTTCTCGCTGCCAGTCGTCCCAACTCAAATGCTGCGGGTTTCCCTCCTCGGAATTGAAAAGGCGCAAACTGATCGAATCCTGACTGTAGCCGAGTCCCGGAGAACCTTCAGGATAGCGAATGTAATCGAAATGCATACCGTCGATGTCGTAATTTTTGATGATGTCCAGACACACATCGTGCACGTACTGGCGGACGGCGGGAATTCCCGGGCTCAAATTGACATAATGGCCGGAAAGCGGCATGGGATCGCCGTTTTTGTCGCAGATGATCCATTCCGGATGAGCGTAATAGACGTGTTCGGGAATCGTGTGCGGCGGAGGCTCTGTACCGTGCCAGGCAGGAAAAGTATTCACCCAGGTGTGTAATTCCAAACCTCGCTCGTGGGCTTGGTCCACGGCAAATTGCAGCGGGTCCCAGCCGGGATTTTTTCCCAGTTCTCCGGTGAGCAAATTCGACCAGGGTTCATAGTTTGACCGGTAAAAAGCGTCGCCATTTCCTCTGACTTGAAAGAGAACGAAATTGAGTTTTGCCTGTTTGGCAAGATCAAGAATTTCAGTGATACGCGCTTGTTGCGCATCGGGATCATTCACGAGTTCCGGTTTTGCCCATTCCCAGCGGGTGACCCAGATGCCGCGGGCTTCTTTGGTCTGATCGTATTTGACACGGGGGCGTTTGCATTGAGTAAAAAATAGCGGCAATACGAGAATTAAAAGCAACAAGGTTTTTATTTTCATCGGTTAGGCTCCGGTTGAAAAATCACTGATTCTGAAACATTTCCTTCAATTTATTTCTTCTCTCGACAAAGAACGGCTCCGCATCGGCTCGTGAAAAAGTTCGGTGCTCGAAGTCTCTTTCAAAAAGATTTTTCAAAAACCGCTGTTCAAAATCTGCGATACGTTTGCCGTAAATATGAAAAGAGTCCGATTGGTCCATGTAGCGGCCTACTTTTACTTTTTTACCGCTGCGTTTACTGATTTCGTCGGCGACGTATTCCATGACATGAATGAAAGCGAAGCAATTCATGAAAGAAGCGTCGTAGGCGTCGCGGCTGCGGAAACGGATGTTCATATTCAAAGTAGGCATCCCATTTTCATCGTCTAAAATGCGGAACCACATACTTTGCAGACACGCCGGATCGTAAATGTCCGTGTCCATGAACGGCTGCCACGTGATGGCCTGCGCCTGACGCGTAAAGGGTTGTTGCGCCAGTTTTTCGATCGCATATTTGATTTGGTCAATTTGTACGAATTGTTGTTTTTTCCCCTTGACTTCTTTTTCCACGACAGTCACGTAATCGTGATCCAACAGAAAATGTGAAGTTTCATGCTTGTAAAATTCCTTTTTTTCTTCATCGGAAAGATGGTGCAAATATTCGTCGTACAAACTAAGCGGAACTTCGTAGCGGAAAAGTCGGCCGTGGTAGGTGTACTGCCAGCGCGTATC
>JAADFU010000102.1:0-933 GCA_013152715.1 Calditrichota bacterium | reverse complement strand
TCGCGCACCCAGTGATCTTTTATGCCATCGCGGACTTCCTGCACGTATTCTTCCAGATCTTCAAATCCGCCGGGAAGACCTCCCATGTGAATCACCGGCTCGGACGTGGGTTGCTCGATGGAAATGAGCATGGTGCAATCTTTACTCGGCGGATCGATGTAATTGCCGTTTTTGTCTTTGGCATCGTACTGGGTGCGGATTTCACAGCCGTAAACGAAAAGCCCGATCATGGCATTTTCCCAGGCCTCAGCCAGAGTTTTTCCCGATACGGACACCACAGGAATATTTCCGCCTTTTGCGGGACTGATCAGGTGAATTTTACCACTTCTTTTCTTTGCAATATTTTCGAGCTTTTTCATGTCCATGGTTCAGCTCCGAGGTTTGCTTTTTAAAATTTGATAAGTTCTTTTTCCACTTCGGGATAAATTTTGTCTATCTCTTTTTGTATTTCAATCGTTTTACTTAATGCTGTAACGATGCGGCAGTACCGCGGGGCATCGTCCATGTTTCTGCCTTTGCGGTCTTTGAGATATTTTGACAGCACTTGATAACCGCCGATATGATAATTCCAAACTTCCGGCGCAACGCCTTCAAAATATTTATCCTTGTTGATATAAATGCGCTGTTCGTCTTCTTTGTAAGTTATCTTTTCTATCCTGTCATTTGCGCCGCTTCCCTGAAATTTAGCGACTGGTGGATTAAGCGCCGGACTTTTCAGCAAATGCAAATCGGCCAGTTCTTTGCCGAATTTGCCCATTTTTTTGAAAAGCTTGAAGTTAGCGGTAAGGGGAACGCGCGGGAAATCAATTTTCAGATATTCAACGTAAGTTTTCCTGTAGCTATTGCTGTAAAAAATGCCGTAAATGTAGTAAAGGATATCTTCCGGTAATGGTCTTTTAAAGAACACTTTCTCTAATTTCTCAAAAATTGCAG
>JAADFU010000101.1 GCA_013152715.1 Calditrichota bacterium | reverse complement strand
GTGATAACGGATTCTCTGGGAAGAATTTGCTCCGGTGCTTCCAATGTCATCAATTTTCATCTTTCGGGTCCTGGCGAAATTGTTGGAGAATCGAGTCAGATAGCGGAAAATGGATTTGTGCGAGTTATTCTTAAATCTCAACGTCAAGCAGGGGAAACCATTCTCACCGCGGAATCTGCAGGTTTGCAGAGCGATTCTTTGATTTTCCAGTTCAAAAATTTTCTGGTTGTAGATGATTTTCAGTCTTACGCTTCCTCCTCGCATCTCAATAGCTACTGGCAAATTTACACTGGCACGCAAATCCAGCCGCAGCTTGGTTCGGGAGAGCCGGACGCGGCGAATAAATTTCTGCGTCTCGATTATCAGATCGGAACCCCGGTTTACGCCGGAGTTTTTCGTCATGTGTCCATGGACTGGTCGCAATTTGAAAGTTTGACCTTTCGCGTCAAAGCCGATGATACCCAGCGTTCGCTTTCCGTGATGTTCAAAGACGCCAGCGGAAATATCTGGTCGAAAGAGTTTGCTCTCACGGGCACGGATTGGGTCGAACATTCGATTCCATTTTCTGAATTCAAGCGCTATTTTGGATTCGGAGAAATGGATTTGTCGGCAATCGTGCAGGTCATTTTTTTGATTGAAAAAGGCAATGGCGAATTTGGCAGCGGAACAATTTACATCGATGATGTGAAAGTTTTGCTGGAAACAGAAAACACTCAGGTCAGTGAAAAAACAGCGCCAGTTCCGAATGACTTTCAGTTACTGCAAAATTTCCCCAATCCGTTCAATTCGCGCACCGAGATTCGCTATCATCTTCCTAACCAAAGTGACGTGGAATTGGTTTTGTTCAACGTTCTGGGAGAGAAGGTGAAGACCATTATTCATGAAAATCAATCTCATGGCTGGTATCGAGTTTCCTTTGATGCAAATGAGCTGGCGAGCGGTGTTTATTTATTGCAGATGAGGGTGGGGGGATTTGTGAGGAGTCGGAAAGTTTTGGTTTTGAAGTGATGGGAAGTGTTTTGGAATGTTATAGTTAGAAAAAGGTTGATTCTTACATCCCCCTAAATCCCCCTTCAAAGGGGGACTTCTCTGGGTTTCCCCCTTTGAAGGGGGGACAGGGGGGATGTAAAATACTCCAAAATGAGGAAATCCCATGCCAAAAAACAAAATCATCCCATACAATCCAAAACTTAAAGATTTAGCTCGAACCTTGCGCAAGAATCCGACTCACGCCGAAAAGATTCTCTGGAACGCAATTCGCAGAAAAGAGCTGGGATATGAGTTTCATCGACAGGTGCCTATTTTGAATTATATTGTGGATTTTTATTGCCACGAATTAATGCTGGCTATTGAAATTGACGGAGTGAGTCATGATTCTGATGAAGCCAAAGTAAGTGACCAGATGCGTCAAAGGGAAATTGAGAAATATGGCATCAGATTTCTGCGATTTCGCGATGAGGAAGTAAACGAAAATCCGGATAAGGTTTTTGAGGAAATTAAGAAGTGGATTGAGGAGAATGGGTGATTCTATACATCCCCCTGCCCCCCTTCAAAGGGGGAACTAAAAAAATCCTCTTTTGAAGTCGAAGATGTGCTTCTGGCGCAGGGGACTTAGGGGGATGTTACTACTGTTTAAAAATGAAAAATACAAAATTAACTTTTTCCCGACACAATAGATTTCTAATCTTTTAAAAGGCAAAAGTCATGAAAAAAGCAATATCTCTCTTTATCATTTTTTTCTTGATATTCACTACGACCGTTTCCGCCCAGATCACTGGTTTCGTGGATGATTTCAATGACAATATTTTGACTGGCTGGGAAGTGCCTGCAAATCAACCTTACACTTACGAATTGACCGAACAAAACGGCGTTTTGCAAGTGACCTATCACCGCGTGGCGCAGAGCTGGGAATGGGATAATTTCAACTTTATTCCCCCGATCATTAACGTGGCAAACACGCCATACATTTCGCTGGAGGTGAAGTCAAATATTGGGACAGAGTTTACAATCAAGCCCATCTATCAGGACGGCAGCAGCGACTGGTTGCCGGTGAATTTGCCCGGGGACGATCTCTGGCATCCTTATTTGTTCCCGCTTAGCCCGGAGAATTCTACTTTGCTGAAGCGAATTTACTTTTATCTGGACGGCGGAACGGTTCAGCCAAAATCAGGGATTGTGCTTTTTGATAATTTGAAGATCGGAGATTCTGTGAATGTGGATATTGTTTATTTTGTCGAATTGCAAAAGGCGATTCAGGCGGCGAGTGCCTTGCTCGCCAGCACTGTCGAAGGAAACGAAGAAGGACAATTCGCTCCCGGCTCGAAAATGATTCTGCAAAATGAAATTTCCGCTGCGGAATTGCTGCTTTCAAATGCTGAAGTTACGCAGCAGCAGGTCAATGACGCTGTCTGGGATTTATACGACGCGTGCGTGAATTATGAAATTAACGTCAATTCGATAAAGCCGGGAATTTTTGATTCTGCGGCGACGCAAAAAACGCGCTATCTTTTCGCCAATCTGGATTTTTTGTCCGCTGATTTTTTGCTTTTTGGCATGCACGATGCCACTGGCTATGGCGTCGGCTGGAGCGGCGACGACGACCGCAGTGACGTGAAAGATGTTTGCGGCTCTTATCCGGCTGTTTATAGCTGGGATTTGCAGCACGTCATTCAGGAAAATGAACTGTGGCGCTTCAACTATCGGCTCACTTCGGCATTCGAACGCGGCGGAGTGCAGACGCTCTGCTGGCATCAACTTGACCCACAGAATCGCGGTTTTTACGCCCGCGATGTCAATAATGAGAAAATTGTTTCTACATTACTTCCAGGCGGTCAGTATCATCAATTTTACAAAGAAAAGTTACGCAGAGCAGCGCTGGAATTCAAAAGTTTGCGCGGCGCAGACGGTCAGTCAATCCCGATTATTTTTCGACCTTACCATGAAAATGATGGCTCATGGTTCTGGTGGGGAAAAGCTCATTGCACGCGCGAAGAATTTATTCAATTGTGGCAATTCACTGCTGCGTTTCTGCGGGACTCGTTGAATGTGCACAATTTGCTTTACGCCTACTCGCCCAGTCAGTTCAATTCTGAAAATGAATATCTCGACCGTTATCCCGGCGATGAATTTATTGATATTCTGGGAATGGACTTTTATTTCAACAGTTCAATTTCCCAATCGGATCGCGATCGATTTTTAAATCGCTTGCAAATTGTGGCGCGTCTGGCGCAACAGCGGGGAAAAATTCCTGCGCTCACAGAGGTTGGTCAGGAAGCTCTGCCTACTGCCAACTGGTTCACGGATGTTTTGCTCGATCCGCTGAAAAATGACTCTCTTGCCAGGCAAATCAGTTATGCTGCTGTCTGGCGCAATGCCAATGAAAATCACCATTTCGCGCCCTATCCCGGACATCCGAGTGTGCCGGATTTTATCGAATTTTACAACGATCCGTTCACTATTTTCGAGGACAATTTGCCGGATATGTATGTTTCTGCGTCGCTGGATTCTGTCCCGCCAGTTTTTGTTCAGTTTCCTGATTCCGAATTTATTGCCGTGGATACGCTTGTAGCCATCGAAATTGCGACCAATGAAAAGGCATTTCTCCGTTACAGTTTGAATGATGTTCCTTACGATGAAATGGAGAATGATTTTGAATCGGGTCAGGGAACAATTTATCATCGAACTACTTTTCGCGGTGAGCAGGGGCAGAGATATCTTTTGTTCGTGCGCGCCGTTGATATTCTGGGAAATGAAACGCCGGATGCTCTGCAAATTTCTTTCACTGTGGACACAACGCAGGCGCCGATTTTTTGGCATGATTTGAGATACAACGATGATGATTGGGGGACAGGAGTCGCGCCGCTGGGTTTCAACAGCACGCAGACAACTCAGGTGCAGCAGGCTCAGACAGTTTATTTTCGAAAAACTTTCACTGTGACTGATGTCGATCAAATTACCTATCTTTCCGCCATTGTGAAATACGACAATGGCGCCGCCGTTTATTTGAACGGCGAGGAGATCGGAAGAATCAACATGCCTGATTCTGAAATAAACTATTCTACTTTTGCTTCCGGAAATCAGGCGGGAGTGAAAGCGGTTACGCTGACTTCGGAGCAATTGTCTTTTTTGAGAAACGGCGAAAATGTGCTCGCTGTGGAGATGCATCAGGCAAATGGCGATGAGTCGGACATGATTTTTGATTTGCGGCTGATTGATCCGAATCCGGTTATTGAATTTGCTTCGGAGTGGAAATATTTTGATAAAGGCTATCTGCCGCCAACGCAGAAAAAATCGACTTCTGTGGAAATAGAAAAACAACAATCGGAGAAGAAATTTTCTTTGCGACAAAATTTTCCCAATCCGTTCAATCCAACAACCGAAATCAGTTTTTATCTGCGCAAATCGAGCAAAGTGCAAATTGTAATTTTCAATGTCCTGGGCGAAAAAATCAGAACGCTTTTTCATGGCGAAAAATCAACCGGCTGGCATCGTGTTTCCTGGGATGGCAAAGATGAGAGCGGAAACCCGGCAGCTTCTGGTATTTATTTTTATCAACTCAAAACATCTGAATTTAGAAAAACACGGA
>JAADFU010000100.1 GCA_013152715.1 Calditrichota bacterium | reverse complement strand
CGGTTTACAGCGGACAGTGGTCGGCATTGTTGCACGAATGGGACGATAACGACGACGAGATGGTATTTTACTCTGAGCCTGTGGCAGCAGAAGCCAACACCTGGTACAAAATCAGCGTCATGGCGAAGAGCGACAGCATTAACACTGGCGAAAGCTACTTACCGTCGAATGTCGTTCCCGACCGCGACAATAACCGTCTCGGCATGTGCTTTTTCTATCACAAAGCTCCCATCAGCGAAAAATGGGATTTGACCGGCGGCGATCAGTTCTACTATTTTGATCAACGCACCGAAAAATCCGATGGCTGGGTGGAATACAGCGTGATTTCCAAATCACCGGAAGATGCGGCCGGCGTTTCTGTCCGCGCGCGTTTCACCTCTTATCCTGTGGGAAAAGTCTGGTATGACGACTTCTCGGTTAAAAAAGTGACCATGGTCGAAGTTCCGACAGGCGTGAACGATCCCAACAATTACGCCCGTTTCGAGTTACCGAAAGAATTCGTCCTCCAGCAAAATTACCCCAACCCATTTAATCCAACGACAACTATTGCCTACAATGTTCCCAAAGACAGCAAGATTCAAATCGAGATTTACAATCTGATGGGACAAAAGGTAAAGACCTTGTTCAGCGGATTTAATGCGGCGGGTTCTCACAAAATTGAATGGGACGGCACAAACGACGTCGGCAAACCGCTGACCAGCGGCGTGTATCTGTTGACTCTGCGCAGCGGTAATTTTGTGACGGCTAAACGGATGACTTTGCTTAAATAATTGGCAAATTTTCAGGGCGTTGGACAACAGAGATCCAGCGCCCTGATTTTAATTCCCTTCTCATTCATGAAATTTAGGGAAAGGAAAAAAGAATGGGAACGAATTGGTTCAAATGGTTAGCATTGATCGCGCTCTTTACCGCACTGGGCTCGCCGGTTTTTTCCGGCACCACAGGAAAATTGGCGGGAAGAGTCGTGGACAAAGAGACCGGCGAAGGTTTGCCCGGCGTCAATGTCATTGTTGAAGGAACGTCTTTGGGCGCTGCCACCGACTTACAAGGGGACTACATCATTCTGCGCATTCCGCCCGGAATTTACACGGTCAAAGCCGATATGATTGGCTACAAAAGCGTACGCTATGAAAATGTACAAATTTCCATCGACAAAACCACACGCATTGATTTTCAGTTAGAAACAACCGTGCTGGAAATGGGCGAAGAAGTCACCATTGTCGCCAAGAGACCTTTAGTGCAGATGGACCTGACTTCATCGGAATCTGTTGTGGGATCAAAAACGATCGCCAATCTGCCTGTCGATCATTTCGAAGACATAGTTAATTTGCAAGCCGGCGTAGTTGACGGCCATTTTCGCGGCGGCCGCCGCGGCGAAGTAATGTACATGATCAACGGCATTCCGGTTAATGACGTCTATTCCGGAACCTACGCTTTTCAGGTAGAAAATAACGCCATCGCCGAACTGGAAGTCATCAGCGGAACTTTCAATGCCGAATACGGACAGGCTATGTCCGGTGTGGTAAATATTGTCACCAAAGAGGGGGGCGAGAATTTCAGCGGCTCGCTTTCCACCTATTTCGGCGATTATGTAAGTACGCACAAAGATATTTTCTGGAATATCGAGAGCATTAATCCCACTTACAATCTGGAAGCGAGCTTGAGCGGGCCTCTGCCTTTGTTAGGCAAAAAGTTTAGCTTTTATGCTAACGGTCGTTATTTCGACAAAGCGGGCTATCTCTACGGAAAAGATGTTTTTAAGCCCAATGATCATTCCGACTTTTCCGCCTCTGACATGAACAAATGGACAATCATGTCTCACGGCAAAACTTATCCTTTTTCCAAAGAAACCGCAACCGAACTGATTGACAAAGCCGACGCTGTTCCCATGGCGCCGACAAAGCGCATCACCTCCTTGTTTAAATTGACTTACAAATTATCAGATATGGACAAACTAAATTACGAAATTCTGTTTCAAGATTTATTCAATCGCAACTATGTTCACCAATTTCGACTCAATCCGGACGGCACCTACAAACGCTACACTCGTGGTTTCAATAATAGTTTAATCTGGACGCACGTTTTCAACGGCAGGACTTTTTTCTCTTTGAAATTAAATAATTTCACCACAAAATATAAACAATACGTTTACGAAGATCCCAACGACCCGCGTTACGTGCCGGAGCGGCGCTTGCAGGATTCAGGCGCCAATGCTTTTATCAGCGGCGGCATGGAAATGTGGAATTTCCAGCGCAGCACAACGACTTCGCTGGCAAAACTTGATTTGACCAGCCAAGCCACTAACACCCATCAAATTAAATTCGGACTCGAGGCAAAAAGACACAAGTTGTGGCTGCATGAATTTGAGGTTGTGCCCAACAGCACCAACAGAATTCCTCCGGAAAGTTCATTTAACAACAACCAATATACGCATTATCCGGTTGAATTTTCTTCCTATTTGCAGGATAAAATGGAATTCAATTACATGATTGTTAACGCAGGAATCCGTTTCGATTATTTCGATCCGGACGGCGAAGTTCCCATTGATTACGTTAATCCGACGACTTCTCCGCGAAAAAAAGCCAAAGCAACTTATCAGCTCAGCCCGCGGCTGGGGTTGGCTTATCCGATTACGAGCAACGGCGTGATTCATGTTTCTTATGGCCACTTTTTTCAAACGCCGAATTTAGACTATCTTTACGTTAATCCGGAATTTGAGCTCTATTATTTGCAAAGCACCGTCTCTCCGCCGCCAAACAGCGCTTTAAACGTTTTGGGAAATGCTTCTCTGAAACCACAAAAAACAGTCATTTACGAAATCGGTTTACAGCAACAACTATCAGATGATTTCGCCCTGGACCTCACAATTTACAGAAAAGACATCAGAAATTTGCTCAGTACCCAAGTGCTGCAATTGTACACCGGGGGATATTATTCCCGATACATCAACCGTGATTACGCGAACATCAAAGGCGTTACCATTTCTCTGGAAAAACGACAAACTCAAGGAATTTTGGGCGTCGGCGGCACAATTGATTACACGTTTCAAATCGCAAAGGGCAATGCCAGCGATCCCAACGACGCTTTCCTGAATACGCAAGCCGGGAAGGAAACGCTGAAGCAGATGCGCCCGTTGGACTGGGACAGAAGGCATCAGATTAATGCAACTTTATCGTTTGGAAAAACGGAAAGCTACAATATCAGCATCATTGGTCGTTTTGCCACCGGATTTCCCTACACTTCAGTTTACGGATCAGGCGCCTACATCGAAAACAATTCACGAAAACCATTTATGTATCGCTTTGATTTGTACTATTACAAAAATTTCCGGCTTGGCAGTTTGAAATACACGGCATTTGTGCGAATTTTCAATCTATTCGACCGGCTCAATGAAAATGAGGTTTTCCCGGACACCGGACGCGCCGGTTATTCGTTAACTCCGTTCCATCAGAGCTATTTGCATCCGCGCGGGATCAACGACTTGCAAGACTATTTTGTACGACCGGATTTTTATTCTGCGCCGCGAGAGATTCAGCTTGGTTTGTCGCTTGAATTTTAATTAAATTTCATTCTCTCAATGTTTGACGATAAATAGGATTTAACTGAAGAGGAAGTCCTATGAAAAAGAAATTAATTATAGTAACATTTTTTTGGCTTTTGATCTTCCCCGCTTTTTTGCTCAGCCAAACAATCCAGCAGCGGGAGCCGGATCCGCACACAGGCGATCTGAACATGTTGCGCATCGGCATTATGGACGGGAATCGAATAGCCACCAGATTTAAAAATTGGGGCGAAATTGCAGAACACCCGTTTTCGCCTTCCTGCGAATGGCCTCAAGGAACCGGACATGAATATCAGGACGGCGTCGCACTGATTGTGAGCGCCGCCACTCATGATCGCAGCGGGAAAGTCATTCATCCCATGGAAACGCAATACCGCGAATTCGTGGATGTCAACCCGGAAAACACAAGTGAACTCTGGGGCTGGGCGCCGCTGCCGGGATATTTCAGCGAAGGCTCAGATTCTCCGGCAATGAGTGACGATCCTTCTACCTGGCCTCTGCGCTGGCCAGATAAACCGCCTTCTTGGGACGGCTACTGGAACGGCTGGTTCGGGAAAGGAAAATCGCAAGCAGCGCTGGAGACATATTTTGTTTTTGACGACGATCTGGACGAAGAATGGGATTTTTACCCTGACCCGGACGATACCACTCGTCGTGGTCTGGGAATAGAAGTTGCCGCGCGATATTTCCAATGGAGCGAAGTGCTGGCGCGCGATGCGATTTTTGCTCTCTATTTTATCACCAATGAAGGCAAAACAGATTACGATAGCGTGTATTACTCGTTTTATACTGACTGGGGTTTAGGCGATCTTCCCGGCGAAGATATGGATAACATGGATGACGCCGGGTCTTACAATCTGGAACTTGACATTGCTTACGCCTGGGATTATGATGGCACCGGATTTCGCGGTTGGAAGGTTGGCTACGGTGGATTTGCTTTTCTGGAAAGCCCCGGCATTACCTACGACGACAGAGACAACGACGGCGATGGTCTGTTGAATGAATCGCGCGTCAATGGTCCAGGCCAATGGCTGGATCAATATCCCTACGGAGTGATCGACGTCGATGCATTTAAAAAATATTACAGCAGAGATCCTGTGCCTCACTGGGAAGGCGACGAGGACGGCGACTGGCATCCTTTCACTGATCTCAACGAAAATGGCGTCTGGGACGTTGGCGAGCCCCTGAATGACGATGTGGGAATGGACGGAGTCGGTCCTTACGATCCGGGCTACGAAGGTCCGGACGAAGGTGAAGGCGACGGAATTCCCACGCTCGGGAGCGGAAACCTGCCCGGCGAGCCAAATTTTGGCAAAACAGACAAAGACGAATCCGATCAAATCGGTCTGACAGGATTTGATATTTTCAATGTTCACTATTACGAGCTTACCAACGATGAGCAGGATTGGGATGTATTCAGCACTTCGCGCAGTCCTTACGAAAATCCGCCGGACCCTCTCGTCGGCGGGAATTTGGGCATGTTTTTCTCATCCGGTCCTTTTCGACTCAAAGCGGGGCAAACGGAAAATTATTCCATGGCTTTGCTTTTTGCCGATGATCTGGAGACGCTGGCGCGGCGCAAAAAGACGGTGCAGTCCATTTACGACAACGACTACCGCTTTGCCGTTCCGCCGGACAAGCCCAAACTGACCGCGACTGCCGGCGACAGAAAAGTTATTTTGCGCTGGGACAACGTCGCGGAAAAATCATGGGATCCTTTTCTGCAGGAGTACGATTTTGAAGGTTACATGATTTTGCGCTCCACCGAACCGAATTTCCGGGAAAACCTGGTAATTACAAACTCCTACGGTGATGAATATTATTACTTACCTTTGCAACAAGAAGGAATTTTGGCGCAATTCGATCTGATAAACCAATATGAGGGACTGCACCCGATTGCTGAAGAAGGCATCAAATTCAATCTGGGAAAAAATACCGGTTTGCGGCATATTTACATTGATACCACTGTGCAAAATGGGCAAACCTATTTTTATTCAGTGCTTTCATACGATCACGGCAAAATTGATACGACAGAGAATGGTCTTGAAGGCATCGAACCCATGACCTGTTCCAATCGCATCGAAACAGATATTGCCGGGAATCTTGTTCCGGACATCAACTGCGCGATTGTCACGCCTAATCCTTACGCCGCCGGTTATCAACAGCCGTCTTTGAATACAGACAAATATGAAAATGCAATTTATAAAACAGGCCCCGCTACGGGATCGGTTGAAATCCATTTTGTGGAAGATGATTCGATCAAGGATGGCCATACTTACGAAATTGCTTTTCGGGACACGGCAAAATTTCACAACGAGGGTGCAGTCTGGGTGACCATCGCGGATTCAACGACAGGCAAAGTTATCGTGCCGGAACAGGTCATCAGCCCGCAGTTTGAGACGCCGCTTTTTAACGGATTAGTTGTGGATATTTACAATGATCCGCAAGCTAAAGTCGATTATCAAAAAAGCGGGTGGAAAATCGGAACAACGACTTATAAAACAATCATCGATTTTGATCCGGCTTTCTCCAGTGAGTTTAATCCGACTTTGAACATCAGTATCCCCTACCCGGCTGATTTCGAAATTACTTTTTCCGACGATTACATCGACACTTCCGACGCGGGTTTGGGTACATTCAAAGCGCTACCGGTGAAATTTTCCGTGTGGAACGTCACTGAAAATGTGCCGGCGAAATTTTTCTTCCGCGATGACGTAGCAGACGGCACGCTGACGCCGGACACGACCGAATCAATTCTCATTTATGTGGACAATCCGGATGTGAAATATTTCAAAAGAAACGTCACTTGGCGCGTGAGCTTCTTGACGGATTCCACTGAGGAACAAATTCCGCCACAACCGGGGGATGTTTACCAAATAATTACAAACAAGCCATTCCGTAGCGGCGATACGTTTCGGTTTTCGGTGAATGGAGTCAAATTCGAGGAAAATGTCGCCAAATCAGCGCTGGACGATATTTACGTGGTGCCAAATCCGTACGTCGCTGCCGCAACCTGGGAGCGGGCGAATCCATTTCTCAAAGGACGCGGCGAAAGACGTATTTGGTTTTGCAATTTGCCGCAAAAATGCACCATTCGCATTTACACCGTGCGCGGCTATCTCGTCGACACCATCGAGTACAACGGCGCGTATTATCACAGTCCGGAATTTGACCCGGGAAAACCGAAATCCGGCACGCCGGTGGGAGCCGTGCCCTGGAATCTCGTTTCCAAAGACGGCATGGACATCGCCTACGGCGTTTATATTTATCACGTCGACGCGCCAGGAGTCGGCGAACACATCGGCAAGTTCGCGGTGATCAAATAATTTTCTCGCATAAGGATAAATTGAATTCATGACTGCTTTCAAAAATAAAATTTCAGCGATCAAATTAATTGGCATTTTTGCCTTCATCTTTATTTTTCAGACAAAAGGATTAACACAGCGAATCGATATTGATCGCATTGAAAGGATGCCGAATTTCCCCGCGCCGTACGAAATGCGCGACTGGAAAAAAGTGGCAATCGGCTACGACAGCCTTGTTTTTGATTTGCAGGCTTCGGGACAATATTTGCCCTTGATTCAAATCAATCATGCAACAATCAATTATCCTGAGCAGGAAAGTTTCATTTTGCATTCCTACGTGGGAACTCATAATCCTTTAGGCGCGGAGGCGATAAATATTTTGCCTGCTGTCATCGGCGCATCGCTGGCCGGAATCGACAAAAGTGACCAGTTTGGTTACAATTGGCCGTTGATGTGCGAGGAATTTTTCAATAACAGACCCCAGGAGAATGTTTATTTGAACAACCCCGTGGGCAATAGCGGAAATGACTGGTGGTACGATACCATGCCCAATGTATTTTTCTATCAGCTTTATGATTTGTACCCTGGCAGCGGTGATTTCGAGCGGCAATTTCGTCTCGTCGCGGATCGCTGGTTAGAAGCTGTAAAAAAAATGGGCGGACAAGCTACGCCGTGGCAAAGGCCTTACATGAATTATCGGGCGTGGAGTTTGTCCACCATGTCTCCGCTGACAGTGGGCGTGAAAGAGCCGGAAGCCGCCGGCGCCATTGCCTGGATTTTGTACCATGCTTACGCTCGCACCAAAGAGGAAAAATATCGCATCGGCGCAGAATGGGCAATGGAATTTTTGGATAAATGGCAATCAAATCCTGCCTATGAGCTTCAGCTTCCCTACGGCGTTTACGCTGCCGCAAGGATGAATGCTGAACTCGGCACAAAGTACGATGTCGAAAAAATGGTCAATTGGTGTTTTGACGCAAAAGAAAATGTGAGAAGCTGGGGCGCGACATTGGGCAACTGGGGCGGCTACGACTGCGACGGATTAATCGGCGAAGCAAAATACGCCGGTTACGCTTTTGCCATGAACGGCTTTGAGATGGCGGGTGCGCTGGTTCCCATGGTGCGTTACGACGAACGATTTGCCCGTGCTGTCGGAAAATGGATGCTCAATCTCGCTAACGCGTCGCGGCTTTTTTACTGGAAATTTCTGCCGGACGAACACCAGGACGGAGAGGAATGGGCGAAACAATTTGATCCGAACAGCTACATTGCCCACGAAGCGTTGCGCGAATACGGCAGGCACACCGGAATCAGCCCCTTTGCCACCGGCGACGCCGTCGAAGGAGGCTGGGCAGAGACAAACTTTGCGCTTTACGGATCATCTCATGTGGGAATTTTAGGCGCTATTGTTGACACCACCGATGTACCTTATATTTTAAAATTAGATTTGCGAAAAACAGATTATTTCCAGCACAATGGATTTCCGGTTTTTCTGTTATTCAATCCGTATGATTCGCCAAAATATGTGACCATCGACGTGGGATCGGAAGGCGTCAAAATTTACGAAGTCATTTCCAATACTTTTTTGACGGAAAATGTCAGCGGCGAGCAGCAAGTCGAAATTCCGGCGAATGATGCTATTATTGTAGAATTCCTGCCTGCAAATGGCAAAGTAAGTTTTGATCTAGACAAAATGCTCGTCAATGGCGAAGTTGCGGATTACCATTCCGGGTCTGCGGTTTCAAATTTCCCGCCGCGAATCAAAGCTCTTGCAGCGGCAGATACTGTGCTGGTTTTCGGAGATAGCACAAGAGTCTACTGCACCGCTGAGGACCGCGAGGGGAATTTGCTGCTCTATCACTGGAAGAGTCAATTTGATTCCGTAAGCAGCACAGAATCTTCGCTCACCTGGATCGCGCCGGACACTGCCGGGAATTGGGAAATCCAATGCATTGCGGACGATCAGCACGGTGGGTTGGACACGGCAATATTTTCAATAAAAACAGTTGCTTTTGTCAATCACAATCCTGAAATAATTCGTATTAGTGCTGCGCCGCGGCGTGTTGAAAAATCAGGCCAGAGCCAACTTGTCTGCAGCGCCTGGGATGAAGATGGAGATTCGCTGAATTTTCAGTGGTCTGCAGAAGCCGGAACAATTTCAGCGAACGATTCTTTGGCAGCTTGGACTGCGCCGGAAATAGAAGGATTTTATTACATTCGTTGTCAGGTTTCTGATCCTCACGGCGGCAGCGCGTTGGATAGCATCGGGATTGTGGTTCAGGATTCAACAAATATCACCATCGGCATTCCCCTCGCCTATTATCCGTTTCGCGGCAATGCAAATGACGAAAGCGGAAATGACTTTCACGGCATTGTTCAGGGAGCGACGCTGACGACTGATTCCTGGGGAAATGAAGAAAATGCCTATTTTTTTAACGGCAGTTACGCTTTAATTCGCGTCCCGAATGACGATCTGCTCAATTTTCAAGAGGCGATCACTGTCAGTTTCTGGATGAATATCGACGAGCTTTTTAATCGGGAGTCCTACCCTATTTCGCACGGCAGTTGGAAAAATCGCTGGAAAATCTCCATTACGCCGGAAAAGAAATTGCGCTGGACAGTTTACACCAACATCGGCATAAAAGACCTGGATTCGCAAACGGCAATGCAAACCGGCGTCAATTACAATGTCACAACTGTTTACGACGGCGAAAGGATGAAAATTTATTTGAACGGAAATTTGGACAATGCTGCAAATCACAGCGGCAGAATCAACAAAACAGCCGTCGATTTGACTATTGGTCAGGAACTGCCGGACTCGGATTACAATTTTAAAGGGCTACTCGACGAAATTCGCATCTACGATTACGCGCTATCTGATGAGGAAATTCAGAATATTTTCCGGCTTGCAGCCGATGTGAAAATGCGCGAAAACGCTGTGCCGGATAAATTTTATCTCTGGCAAAATTTCCCCAATCCATTCAATTCCATTACCTGCATCCGTTACCAGAATGCCCGTGCCGGGAAGATTTCACTGGTCATTTTTGACATTCTGGGGCGTCGTGTAAGGACATTGGTAGATGAATTCCAGCCCTCCGGAGTCCATGAATTACGCTGGGACGGCAGAAATGACAGCAATAATTTCGTCAGTTCGGGAATTTATATTTGCGAATTCAAAGCGTTTGATTTTTCTCAAAAAAAGAAATTTTTGTTTGTGAAATGAGAATGAAATAAGACCATTGCTGACAGCGCTAGTTAAAAAAATAAAAATAGTCTTCAAAATTAGCAATGAAAGTCTTTACGTAATAAACAGGGAGCATACCATGAAAAAGTCAATTGCCAGTTTTATCATTTTTTTCATGATGTTCGCTTCGGTCTCACGAGCGCAATTAGGGAGCGACGTCTCAAAAGTTGGCGACACTGCGGCGCCATTTTTAACCATCGGAGTCGGATCCAGAGCCAGCGGTATGGGCGCAGCTTTTGTCGGCACGGCCGATGATGCTTCGGCGCTCTATTGGAACCCGGCAGGCATTGCCAGACTTTCACAACCAGAAGGGATGTTTTCGCACACAAATTGGCTCGCAGGCATCGGCTATGATTTTGTTGGCTTTGCGCTTCCCATCGGACGCTTGGGCGCAGTCGGCGTAAGTATTTTGTCGCTGAATATGGAAGACATGCTCGTGCGCACTGAGGAAAGGCCGTTGGGGACAGGAGAATATTTTAGTTCCAACGACATCGCCCTCGCCCTGAGCTATGGCGTCAATTTGACTGACAGATTTTCCATCGGGTTCACCGGAAAATATATTCGACAACAAATCTGGAAAGAGACGGCCCAGGGCTTCGCGCTTGATTTGGGGACTTTGTTCACTACCGGATTTCACGGCATGAGAATCGGCGCCTGCCTTTCCAATTTTGGGACAGATATGCGCATGAGCGGGGAGGATTTAGTCCATTATTACGACCTCGACCCGCAACATCTCGGCAATAACGATGAAATTTTTTCGGAACTAAAAACTGACTCCTGGCCTTTGCCGCTTACTTTTCAGGTTGGCGTGGCGATGGAAATTTGGGACACGGACTTGAATCGCATCACTGTCGGCATAGATGCGGTGCAGCCAACGGACAACACCGAAAGCATGAACTTCGGACTCGAGTATGCGTTGCGCGAGCTGTTTTTCCTGCGCGGCGGTTATCGAAATCTTTTCCTGCGCGACGGAGAAGAAGGTTTCACATTTGGCGTGGGCGCTGATCTGAACCGTCTGTATCATATCCCACTGAAATTTGATTACGGATTTCTTGAATTCGGTCGGCTGCAGAATGTGCATCTTATTACTGTGGGAATTACGCTGTGAGTTGTGGAGCAAGAGTTTCGGGTTTTGAGTTTCGGGTTCAGCGCTGAAGTGTCGAAATAAGTTGAGTATTACAATTTTTCTTGAAGAAGTTTATAATTCCAGGACAGACATGACTTTTGATGAATTTTTCTCTCATAAACTTCATTATTTTAAAAAATTAATTTCATTAATTTCCATTTTCTCTCTCATGTTTTGTTTGAACTGTCAGTCGCGGAAATCAGGGCAAGGCGAGCAAATCACGCTCACCTATTGGTCGGCGAATAATCAGTACGAAATCAATCTCGCCGAAGAATTGGTGGCGGAATGGGAAAAAATACACCCGAATGTCCACATCAAACACCAACCGATTCCGGAAGGCAGATCCAGCGAAGAGGTTGTTTTAGCCGCAGTCGTCGGGAAAACTACTCCCGACATCTATTCCAACATGTGGCCTGGCGATATCGAACTTTACGTCCGCGCTGATGCTTTGTTGCAGTTGGACACTTTTGCCAATTTTGACTCATTCGCCACGAGCCGCTATTCCGAGGATGTTTTTCAACAGTCCAAATCCAAAGATGGTCATGTTTACCAGATTCTTTGGAAAACGAATCCCATCATGATGGCATACAACAAGAATATTTTCAGAGAAGCCGGATTTGAAAAGCCACCGAAAACATTCGAGGAATATTTAAAAGCTGCAAAAAAAATCACCCGCGACAGAGACGGCGACGGCTACATTGACCGCTGGATCGGAATCACGCAGATTCTCGTCACCTGGTGGCAGCGCTTTTTTGATTTCTACCCGCTGTACATCGCCGCTTCTGGCGGGAGAACACTGATCGAGAACGGAAACATCGTTTTCGACAATCAGGCTGCCGTAGACGTCTTCCGATTTTTGAAGACGCTATTTGACAAAGGCTATTTCCCGCGGGAAAGAATGGACGCGAGAGCAGACGTTTTTATCAATGAAATTGTCGCCAGTCGTTTTACGGGACCCTGGGCGATTACGCAAATCGAAAAATACAAACCTGAAGGCTTTGAATACGATTTCGTTCCTGTGCCACGTCCCTCCTACTCCGAGGGACCTGCTTTCACCTATGGCGATTACAAAAGCATTGTCATTTTCAAAAATACCAAACATCCAAAATGGTCATGGGAATTCGCTAAATTTCTCGTTTCCAGACATGCGGATTTGCTGCTGTTAGAAACAGCGGATCAATTGCCGCTGCGAAAAAATATTTTGCAGGACAGTTTGTTCGCGCCCTATTTTAAAACGCATCCGAGAAAAGTGGTTTTCGCAGAGCAGGCCCGATATGTGCGTGGTGCGGACAGTTCCCCGGTGCTGAGAGAAATTTTTGACGCCATTTCCAAAGAATTTGAAGCCAGCGTCATTTACGGAGTTAAGTCCCCGGAACAGGCTGTGCATGACGCTGCCGAACGCGCCAGATTGATTATGGAGTGATTTAATGTTTCGCAAAAAAGGGAAACGCGACAAAATCGGTTACATTTTTTCCCTGCCGTACATTATTCATTTTTCAATATTTACGGCATTTCCGATTACGTTCTCATTTTTGCTCATTTTCCATCGCTGGGATATCATTTCCCCGATGCAATGGACGGGATTGCAAAATTTTGTTCGTCTCGCACATGACGGACTTTTTTTCAAATCGCTGATTAACACGCTAATTTTTTTATTCATTCATATCCCTTTGCAAATAACGGTAGCGCTGGCGCTGGCTGAATTTTTGAATCAAAAAATCCGCTTTCGTGGTTTTTTCCGCGCCGCCTATTTTATGCCGGTTGTCGTTTCCGGCGTCGTCATTACCATCCTCTGGCAGCAGCTCTACGCTCAGGATACCGGCGTACTCAATACGCTGCTTGCGAGTTTGCATCTGCCAAAATTGCCCTGGCTCACGAGCCCCAGACTTGCCATGCCGTCCATCGCCATCATGGCAACGTGGAAAAACGTCGGTTTGTATGTCGTTTTGTTTCTCGTTGGTCTGCAAACGGTTCCCACTTACATGTACGAAGCCGCGGATTTGGAAGGCGCTTCGCATTGGCAAAAATTTCGTTACATCACGCTGCCAATGATTAACCCCACCATGATCATGGTGGTCATTTTATCGACGATCGGCGGTTTCTCGCTATTCATCGAGCCGTACATTATGACCGGGGGCGGCCCGTTAGGCAGCACACTTTCGGCGATGCTGTACATTTATCAGCAGGCATTTTCTTTCTATCACATGGGCTATGCCGCCACGCTGGGCTTTTTCTTCGCCGCCGTTGTCTTTTCCGTAATTTTAATTCAGAAAAAAGTGATTGAATCGGATGTGTACTATTAGAAAATACTGGCTTTGACGATGTTAAAAAAACTATCATTTTATGGCTTTTTAATTTTCTGGACAATTATTTTCATCTATCCGTTTTTGTGGATGATCTCGGCGACAGTGAGACCAGAGGCGGAAATCGGCGGTTTTGGCATTATTCCGTCCTCTGTTTCTCTGCACAGTTACAAATTGGTCTTTCAGAAAATTCCTATCATACGGGCATTTCTCAACAGCTTGTTTGTCGCTTCCATGGTCACTTTAGGCGTCATTGTTTTCAGCTCGATGATTGGCTACTCTCTGGCGCGACTGCAATTTCGCGGTAAAAAATTGATGTTCGGACTGATTTTGTTCACCATGACGCTGCCGTTTCAAATCACGCTGATTCCGCAGTACATTCTGATGGTCAAATTCAAATGGACGGAAACTTTTCTGGCGCTGATTGTCCCCTATCTGGTGAACACATTTGCCATCATTTTGTTTCGGCAGCATTTTTTAACAATTCCCCAGGACTTAGTCGAAGCCGCACGCATCGACGGCTGCTCCGAATTTCACGTTTTATTTCGCATCTTCTGGCCGCTGTCAGTGCCGACGATCATCACTGTGGGAATCATCACGTTCATGACTGTCTGGAATGAAGTGCTCTGGCCCCTGATTGTGATTCACGAAAGAAATTTGATGACCATGCCGCAAATTGTGACCATTTTCGTTGTTGGCGGTCAGGCAGAAGGACTCATGGGCGTCAAATTGGCGGCGGCAACCCTGCTGGCACTGCCGATCATCGTCGCTTACAGCATTTTCCAGAGATATTTCATCGAAAGTATGGCCAGTAGCGGATTGAAAAATTGAGGGATTTTTTTGTACATCAATAAAAAATTAACATGCGTGACAACTTTCGTTCTCGCCGCGAGTCTGATTTTTATCTCCTGCGGTGCAAAAAAACAAAAAATGCTGCGGGTGAATTTCAATCATTTGAAGCATTTGACTCAGACAATTTACGCCCAAAGCGACACTTTTGACATCGTGCATATTTACAGCGATTTTCCTGACTACAACTGGGTTGACGCGGACGCAGAAGGCATCTCCTGCGTCGACGACGCGGCGCGGGCCACGGCGCTCTATCTGCGATATTTTGAACTGGGCAAGGATTCGACTGTGCTGGCAGATGCGCATCGCCTGTTGAATTTTATTCTCAAAATGCAAACCGATGACGGCGAATTTTACAACTTTCTTCTGTCAGACACGACAATCAACCGATCGGGACGAACGTCAAAAAAGAAATTCGATTTTTGGGCAGCGCGCGGATACTGGGCGATCGGAAAAGCAACGCAGGTATTTCGCCCCATTGACCCTGATTTTGCCGATTCTTTGAAAAAAGCATTTTTGAAATGCAAATTGCCGCTGCGAAATATTTTACAAAATTATCCGAAAACCACCACCGAAAACGGAATTAAGTACCCGACGTGGCTGATCAATAAATATGGCGCCGATGCCACCGCGGAGTTTTTGTTGGGTGTAAATCAATATCTCAGAGGATACGACGACGCGGAACTGCTTGCCTCAGCCCGAAAATTGGTCGAGGGCATTCTTTTGATGCAATTGCCCGATCGTTTTTCAGCGGCAGGAGCGTTCCTCTCCTGGAAAAATGTGTGGCACGATTGGGGAAATTCTCAAATGCAGGCATTGGCTGAATTTTTTGAAATTAGCGGCGATTCGACTGTTTTAAGGGCGCTTAAAAAAGAGGCCAATTTTTTAGCAAAAATGCTCATCACCGGTAGATTGCGGGAGTTAACTCTGGATGGGGAAAAAACGCAATTTCCGCAAATTGCTTATGGCATCCGTTGCCAGGCAGTGGGATTAATTCGATTGGCAAAAATTACCGGCGAAATCAAATACGCGCAATTGGCTGGTTTGACTGCTTCCTGGCTCACCGGCAATAATCCGGCGGCAACGCCGATGTACGACCCGAAAACAGGACGAACTTTTGACGGAATTAACGGCAAAGACTCGGTGAACAAAAATTCAGGCGCCGAGTCAACCATCGAAGGGCTGACGGCAATGCTGGAGGTCGCGCATAATTCAGCGGCAAATGAATTTCTTTTTGCAAAGCCTGTGCAAAAAGAAAAGGGTGTAGTTCAGGGCACTTCCGACATTTTACTGAAAAAATATTTTTTGCCAACCGGAAAAATAATCAATTTAACTTTCTATGCCAATACGCGTTCATTTAAAATCACGCTCGAAAAGAAAAATTGACAAATTCATATTTCTAAAAATTCTTCACATTTTACAATTACTTGCATTTACTAATTTTTTTTATTATATTGGAAACTTTTAATCGCTCTAATGTGATTGAAATCAAAAACCGACTGATGCCCTGTAAAAGAATGGGGATGCAGGGAATCAAGCGAAGATCATTTTGTACAGGTATAATCAAATCAGCAATAAGAATTATTAGGAGAGGAAAAGGAAGGCTGAGGAATGAGACTCGAAAGAATTAAAGGGCCGATTTTAGAACCGTTAGCGGAAAATTCATGGGAATCGCGCGCCGTATTGAATCCGGCGACGATCAGAGAAGGCGACGTCATTCACATGCTTTACCGCGCCGTGGAAGGGGAAAATTTTTCCACTATCGGCTACGCCAAATTGGATTTGAACCAAAATGTTATTGAACGAAGACCCGAGCCCGTTATTTGTCGAACATACCCTTATGAAAAAAAAGGCTGCGAAGACCCTCGCGTCACGTATTTGGATGGTAAATATTACATTTTTTATTCGGGATATGACGGCAAAGAGGTTCGCATTTGCGCCGCTTCCACTGAAAATTTTGAAACTTACACCAAGTACGGCATCGTTGTTCCTGACGTCTGGGACAAAGATGCCATGTTGTTCCCGGAGCCAGTCGGCGGAAAAATTATTCTCATTCACCGAGTTGAACCTAATATTCAATTCGCGTTTTTCGATAACATCGAACAACTTTTGCGGCCCAGCAATGGCTATTGGAATCAATATTTTTCCGAATTGGATAAATTTACCGTAATGAAACCAGAATTTGACTGGGAAGCTAACAAAGTTGGCGCCGGGCCTCCGCCGATCAAAACCGAACAAGGCTGGGTTTTGATCTATCACGGTGTGGACAAGAATTCTGTTTACCGCGCTGGCGTCGCATTGCTGGATTTGGAATCTCCCGAACGCGTCATTGCGCGCTATCCGAAACCGATTTTGGAACCAGAACGCCGCTACGAATTAAATGGCGACGTGCCCAATGTCGTTTTTCCCGAAGGAACCGTCCTCATCGGCGACGAACTTTACGTGTACTACGGCGGCGCCGACAAAGTCATCGGATTGGCGACGATTAAAATGAATGACTTGTTGGAAGAGTTGAAAAAGCACAAGATTTAGCCCAACATACATGTAATTTCTAAAAAAACCGCCCTGATTTTGAGGCGGTTTTTTTTTAATCATAGTTTTTTCTTCCTATATGAGTATTCCCATTGAAAGAAATTGTATGACAAAAAAAACCGCACTAATCACATTGTTTAGTTTTTATCAAGAGCGTAATTTTTTTCTATTTCTTCTATTTTTTACTTGACAATTTTATTTTATTTTTTTATAATATACTCAACCAACCATAAGATGCAAATGGCGCTCACAGCTTCAACATTCATGCATATTTTAAATACAGGCGATGAAGGACTCTGAGCAGCCCCGTTGACTCTCTTTAATTTTGATATATGAGTCGCATAACATGATTTCATACTTCTTAATAAAATGGGTTAATTTCTATTTTTTTAATCACCTACAGAAAAGATTGCAATTTATGTTATGCGACTAAATATGTTGTCTATAGTAGCTTACGAAACTTGTTCATCATCACGTTAGCCGATAAAAGTAAAATTATGAAAGCAATTCAAGTTAAGTATTTTGTAATAATTCTGATTAGTTATATAATATTTGTAAATTTTCCAGCAATAGCTCAATCAAAAGAAGTGATAGAAATAAGCGTGGACCCCCGTGTGGAATTAACCAGTATTATTTTTCGATTAACTGGAAAACGAGAATATAATAAAGGAGAAGTCAAAAGTTATGTTCGAGATGTAGAAAAACATTTTAGTCATTTACGAGATCATCCTGCAGTAAAATATGCTGAACAATTAATCAACACTCGGGGAATAGCATATAACGCTCCGATGAATATAGCTCTATATATAAATTCTAATTTTGAATTTGATGACAAAATACCCTTTTCTGACATAGATAACCGATGGAGAAAAGATGAAGTAATAAATTTCATAAAAAAGATGAAACAATTTTCTGAAGAGAGCAATTTTTACGATTTTTATTCAGCCCATACAGATTTATATATGGAAATAGAAACAGAAGCAAGAGAAATAATTCAAAATAAGTTTAATCTTGAATGGTTTACTTCATTTTTTGGAGCACAATCGAATAATCGTTTTAAAGTAATATTATGTTTATTAAACGGTAGATTCAATTATAGTGCAAAAATAAAGGTTGGTGAAGTAAATGAATTTTATTGCTTTAAAGGGATACAACCGTCAATCTGGGGTAGATATTTTGGAGACGCAACTCTTGGCACTCTTGCTCACGAATTTTTGCATTCATATATAAATCCACTCGTAGATTCAAATTTGACTCAATTGGAAAAAACTGGTAAATGTATATTTTCTCATGTTCAAGACAAATTAAAAGGTAATGCTTATGGAAGTTGGCAAATTATGTATTATGAGTCTTTGACAATAGCAGTAGATTTACATTATCGAAGGGATAATGGGATTTCAAATTGGTTAAGCAGGTATTTAAGAATAAAACATAATGAAAGAGCGGGATTTATTTTTATTTCAGATCTTTATAATTATATTGATGAGTATAGAAAAAATCGTGCTCAATATCCGACTTTTGATACCTTTATCCCAAAGATTGTCGAATTTTTTGAAATGTATTGTGATAGATTAGAGAATTAGGAAATATTGAAAATAATCGGCTAACACATACATTCAGTTGACCGAAACCACTCTGCGCAAATTCGATTGCTTGAATATCCGCAATCTGGTAGCTCAGTGCGCCGTATGGTTTCGGCAACTGACCCGTGCCGAACCCCGCGGTAAATGACCGAGTTAGGCGCAATAAGGAAGTCAAAAAAGCAGCCTAAACATAAGGAAGCCGTTAAATGGATAGAGAAATATAAAATCTTATTCTGATAAAAGCAATGTTTATTTTAAAAAAATACAAACAAGGCGTAAGTCTCCCAGAGATTTTCAAGAACAAATAGAAATTGTCAATTCAGCAATAAAAGCACACAAGTCATTCACGTTTTTTATAAGCTGATTGAAATTTCAGTAGTCCGGATTGGACTAACTGATTCATATAAATTACGCCGGGCAATTTTTCCAATGCTTCTCTTACTTTTTTCTCTGACGGATGAATGTAATAATCGGCTGTGGTTCGCGGCGTCGCGTGTCCCAACAGATCCTGGATCACTAATATATCCACTTGTTCATCGTTAAGATGAGAAGCAAAAGAGTGCCTTAGCGTATGACAGGTTACATTAAAAGGGACGGTTAGTTTTAGCTTTTTGATAATTTTTTTAAAATTATCCTCAATAGTTCTGATAGCTAAGCGATTGCCTTTTTTAGAGATAAATAGGGCATTGGATATATCATAATTGAGGAACTGTTTTCTGACAGCGACCCAGTGCATTAAGATGGCGATCATTTCATCATCTAAATATAGGGTTCGTCTTTTATTGCCTTTGCCGAGCACAGTTATTTTTCTGCTGTCGAAGTCGATGTTTTCTAAATTGAGTTTATGCACTTCACCGATGCGCAGCCCCAGTTTGTACATCAAGGCATAAACAGCGTAATCCCTGACGCTTAAACAAGAATCTCTTTCAATGGATTGGAAAATTGATTTCACCTGTTCTTTGGACAAAGCGTTAGCGCGACTTTTATAGCCCAGTCTGCATTTCAACACATCGTAAAACGGCAGGGTATCGACATAAGGAACCTGCTCTAATTTAAGATATTTGGAATAGCTCCTGAGCGTAAAGATTTTGCGATTGATGGACGCCCCGCAGTTGAGTCGCTGTTGTTTGAGATAATACTGAAAATTCATCACCGCGTGACCGTCGATATAAAAATAATTTTCCATATCGAGGAAATCCCTGAAAAGGTTGATATCGATATGATTGCTTTTGATGGTCTGATCTGATACTTCATAGATTGTTTTTCGGTAGTCCATGAAGTCATCGACGTGGCTAAAAAAATGTTCTTTGCTAACAGTTTGTCCATTAATCATGGGTTATTTCCTTCCCGATTATCGTGATAGTCTGGGATTCGCGTCATAGATGTAGGGCTATGAGAATTTGCTTTCAATAGCGATGGTCTGCAGCGCCTGTTTTTTGAGATCATCGGGGACATGAATATAAAGTGCGGTTTCGGTGTGATTCTCGTGTCCCATCATGTCTTCGATGTCATTGATTGGCGTTTTGGCCAGATACATTTCAGTGGCAAAGGAGTGTCTTAAGACATGGGGGGTGATTCGTTGTTTGATACCGGCTTTTTCTGCTGTCTGGTGCACGATTTTTAAGATGTGGTCGCCAGTAAGAATGGCGCCGTTTCTGCTGGGGAATATGGGTTTGAATTTTAGGTTACACTTCTTGTTCAGATGAGTTAGCGGAACGGGACGATTCAAATATTTACTCAACTTGTCGTATAATTTATCGACCACAAATAGCGCCCGTTGTTTTCGTCCTTTGCCATGAACGGTCAACAGCCCGATTTTATTTTGCGGGTCGTGATTGGGATCAAAGTCTTTGATTTTTAGATTGGCTAACTCTTGTCTTCGGAGTCCCAGGGCGTACAGGCATGAGATGATCATAAAGTTGCGCTCACCAATCCAGGTGGAGCGGTCCATGGCTTTGAGCAGTTTAAAGGCAGTGTCTTTGTTTATTGGTTGATTGAGATTGCTCTTACTTTTTTTAATAAGGAACAATCCCTCAGCCGGATTATTGTCTATCAGTTTCATTTTTACCAGAAAGGTAAAAAAGCTTTTCAGTGCTGATCGGTGATGGTTGAGCCGGCTATTGCTAACGCCAGTTTTTTTCAAGTGAGCCATCCATTGTTTGAGATGGTTTGGCGTTGATTTAATGTGATCTATTTCAAAATGCGTTTGAATGAACTCGACATATTTGTAAATACAGGAGACGTAGTTGGCAACAGTGTCGTCAGCATAAAGCGCGATTTCTATCAGTTCTTTTCTAAATTGTTCGATTAACGTATTCATAAATATGCTCCTGTTTATAGATCAAATGTCATGTAGGGATGATTTTTCATGTGCACAGCATAAACATCTGGGTTGAGATGTGCATAATGATTGGTATTTTTAATGCTCTGATGCCCTAACAGGCATTGGGTTATTTGCAATCCGGCGACTTGATTAATTTGAGTCGCCGCGGTATGCCGGAACAGGTGGGGATGGAGTTTTTTCTCGATGCCCAGTTGATCGGCGACATTTCTGAATAAATTTTGCAGTGACCGTGGTGAGTACCGTTTTTTTCGACGTGACAAAAATAATGGTTGTTGTTTCTCATCCAGTTGTTTGATATATTCAGAAAGTAATTGACATAATACTTGCGGTAATGGAATGGACTTTTTTGTTTTTTGCCAGTATCCTTTTTCCTGGATCCATAATCGGCTTTCTGCCAGGTCAACATCCTGGATATTGATAGCAACAATAGCTGCTGTTCTGAGTCCCAGCAGTCCCATAATCAAGATCATTAAAAGATTTCGAAGTCCTTGGCTGTCCGTTGCCTGCTGGGTAAAATAGTTAAGGATGCACTTGAATTCATCCTCAGTTAAGAACTGGGTGATCTTTTTTTCGATTTTGGGATAGGGTAATTTAAGGGCAGTGTTATCTTTGATGATTTGTTGCAGTCTCAAGTAATGGAAGAACTGGTGCAGGCTCCACACTCGGGCTTTCTTGACAGACGGTGATGGTGTGCCATAATCAGCAACGAATTGCAGGAGATGTTGGTATTTAATATTATCAATTGAAGAGATTGAATGTGTTTGAACAAATTTATTGAATTCATTTAATCGGAATGACAAGGTCTCAATTGATCGTTCAGAAAAATCAGAATTCTTGCAATAGTCTAAAAAATGTGTTATATTGTCTTGAAGCATAGGGAGAACCTCCTTAAAATATTTAATCGTCTAATTAAATATAGTATAGGTTTCCTTATGCTTCAACTAATTTTTTTAACAATTTCTAATTGCGCATAACGCTAACTGCGGGGTTTATGGGTTAGCACAGTATTAACTAAATGGTTATTACTATAAAAACAAATAATTAAGATAAGGAGTACATAAT
>JAADFU010000099.1 GCA_013152715.1 Calditrichota bacterium | reverse complement strand
TTATTCGTCTATCTGTTGGGAATTAAAAAAGATTTCCGTGAATCTACTTATGTCGCCATCGATGCAGAAGGCCAAATGACAGTGAAGATTTCTGAAAAAGATTATCAACAATACCAGCAGGAATTTACATTTGACCAGCTCTGCGCAGCGCTGGGGAATTTGTTTGTGGAATTTTTAGAAATGTATCGGGATGGTAAAGCAAAACAGGTGATTAAAAAAATGGATGAGTTAAGGTTTGTAGCATAGAATACGGTAAAAAAACATTGGTAATCTGCGTAATTCATCGAATCCATGTTCAAATAAACCGAGGAAGAAATGGATTTCAAACAAGTGCAAAAATTCGCAAATTTGCTGGCAAAACCATTTGCCAAAGATATTTTTAAATTACTGGTCAATTATCAGGACATATCCGCTTCCGAAGCAGCGACGCGGCTGGATTTGCACATCAAAACAGCCCAGGATTTTTTGGACGAATTGACCGCTCTGGACATTGTTTCCAAGAAAGAGGTATTTGAAAAGAAGCGCCCCTATTTCCGCTACGAATTGAAAAAATACCAGTTTTCCATTGATGTGGATTTATCCTTTTTGGCAGACACTTCTTCAATTACAGATAAACGGCTATTGATGAAAATCCGCGAGCGCAAAAACGCAAGCGCCGTATTTTCAGTCGCTCGCAGCGGAGATTATATTTCTGCCGTCACTATTTTTGTCGGAGAAGGGAGAAAAAAGAAAGAACGTAAAATCAGCCTGACACAGGCGCAAGGAAAATTTTTGTATCATTTGCCGTTCCCAACTGCACCGCCTCTGATGATTAAAGAAATCCTGGAACGGGCAGATGTTAAACAAAAAAATGTGATGGAAATTTTGGATATAATTGAATTACTCAAAGAATATAAGGTTATTGAAAGCGATTAGAGCTATTTAGCCAAATTAAGAATTTCGATAATTTTTTATAATATTTTTCTGCTCAAACATCCCCCCTGGCCCCCCTTCAAAGGGGGGAACTGAGTAAGTCCCCCTTTGAAGACGAAGATGCGCCTCCGGCGCAGGGGATTTAGGGGGATGTAAAAAAAGCAATCAACCTCAAAATAAATTAGACATGCAAAATTCAAACCCTTCTTAAACTTTAAAATAGTTATCATAAGAATCATCAGCGGAATTGATTAAAAAAAGTCCTGACTTTTGACTCGTTGCCAAAAATCAGGACTCAAAGCAGAAACTGCTATTCAAATCTTAAATTCATTAAAAAAGCGCATGTCATTTTCCCATAAAAATCTCCGACGGCCTCACTTTCCTTTTGGCAATACCCGGCGCCTTGAGATAAACTTCAAGCATTTCATTTCCTCGATAATCAAAATAATGCACTTCAAATTTATGCATGCCGCTTCTTAAGGCAATATCTCCGGAAGCTTCTTTTGCGCCATGTTTGCCGTCATTGTCAACCACAAGCTTGCCGTCGATAAAAAGTTTGCTGCCATCATCGGAATTGAGATAAAATGTGTATTTTGCCTTTCTCTTTAAATTGAAGTATCCTTTAAAAACAATGCCGAACGAATCATTCTGCGGTCTAATTTTTTTAACATCGAAGAAATAACATTTCCCCTTTTTCACCGATTTCAATTTGGAAAAATCGGGTAGTGAATCCCATTTCCCTTTGTAGCAAAGATATTCCATACCATTTTTTTCTCTATCAACTAAAAAATAGTGAGCAGTCGCTACCGGACTGCGATTGCCATTGCGCATGATCGTGCGCGCTTTAACCACAGCATCTCTAAAAATCACTATCGGCTCACGGTAAACGTTGGACATCGGGTTTGGTTCGGATTCGTCCAGAGTGTAATATATTTTTGCATCAGTCAGCGGATTTGTCATTTCCACACTTGTCTTACCGAAAATCACCTGTCTGCCGCCAAAGCCAATGGGGGTCGGCACGCGAAAATTAATTCTCGCTTCGGTCAACCGCCAGTAATGTTTCTGCATGCGCAGCGTGAAATCATCATAATCGCGCAATTTTTTCGGCGTCCACACAACTTCCGCCAGCGCGCACAATCGCGGCAGCAGCATGTACTCGCAGTACTCCGGTGTCGCGATATATTCTGTCCAGACATTTGCCTGCGCACCCAAAATGTGATGTTCTTTGTCGCGATCAATTTTTGGCGGGATCGGGTCAAAGGAATAGACCTTTTCCAGCGGCAAAAATCCGCCAATCGCTTCGGGCTCGCCTTCTTTCGCCTGATAGTAATCAAAATAGCAGTAGGAGGTCGGCGACATCACTACATCGTGGCCCGCGTTGGCAGCGGCAATTCCGCCGCCCATGCCGCGCCAGGACATGACAACCGCGTTTGGCGCCAAGCCACCTTCTAAAATTTCGTCCCAGCCAATCAAAATTCGTCCCCGGCTGTTCAAATATTTTTCGATGCGTTGAATGAAGTAACTTTGCAATTCATGTTCATCTTTCAGACCTTCGTCCTTTATTCGCTGCTGGCATTTAGGACATTTTTTCCAATTTTCTTTGTTCGCCTCATCGCCGCCAATGTGAATATATTTCGAAGGAAAAAGCTGCATCACCTCATCTAAAACCTGTTCCAGAAAAATAAAAGTACTGTCGTTCCCTGCACAATAAATATCTGTAATGGGCCAATAGCCGCCAGTGACTACCGTAAAAGGCCCGCCGGTGCAGGAAAATTGAGGATAAGCTGCCAGCGCAGCGCGTGCGTGGCCCGGCATTTCAATTTCCGGAACCACGTTGATGAAACGGCTCGCCGCGTAAGCCACGATTTCTTTCACTTCTTCCTCGGTGTAAAATCCGCCGTAAGTTGCCGGCTCCCCGGGTTTTTGAGGTTCACGATCGTGCCAGGTAATCCCTTCACGATCCGCGCGCCAGGCACCCACTTCCGTTAATTTAGGCCATTTTTTGATTTCAATTCGCCAGCCCTGATCTTCAGTCAAATGCCAGTGGAAAGTATTTAACTTGTGCATCGCCAGAATGTCGATATATTTTTTTACATAGTCTTTCGGGAAAAAATGACGGCACACGTCCAGATGAGCGCCGCGCCAGGTGAAACGAGGCGTGTCTTCTATTTCGCAGCAGGGAACAACCCAATCGACTCCGCTCACTTTTGTCTTATGTTCGATTCTCACTGGCAGCAATTGCCGCAGAGTCTGCACACCGTAAAAGACTCCGGCTGCAGTGTTCCCGGAAATTTCTACGTAATTTTCCGTCACGCGAAGCCGGTAACCTTCTTCTCCCAATTTTTTATCATGCACTCCTGTTTTCAACAAAATCGCACCTGCAGGAATTTGCTCCGGGATTGTTGTTTCGACCGGAAAATCGAATCCCGTCGCCGGGCCAAATTGCGTTTTGATGAAATCTGTGACGTAGTTAATTTTCTCATCTTTTGAATCAATAAAAATTTTCGTTTCCGGCGTCAGGCGAAAAGTGCCATCCTTTTTTTTCAATTTTGCCGGCTTCGGAATGACTCCGTATAATCGAGCTTCTTGTGCCATTTCTTCCTTTCCCTTTTTCTTGACCAATTTCAATTGCGCACAGGTGAGAAAAACGAGTCCTATAAGCGCTAACACGAAAAACAGATGCTTTTGCCGCATGAAAAAACCTCCGGTGGTTTGTTTATCTAAACGATTACTCAGTTTTTTCAAAAAATGTTTGTGGCTCTAATAATGACTTTAGAATTTTGATAAACTATTTATAGCACGCGGATGACACGGATAACACGGATTAGCACTGATTCTTTTTGTTTTTCTTTTCGGATGATCTTTCTGAATTCTTAAAATTTTTTGAAAGAAAAATCCGTGAAAATCCGCTAAATCCGCGTGAATCCGCGTTCTATTTTACACAAACTGAGTAATCTTATTACTTATTTCATCTGAAAAGAACATATCTTCTGAACTTTTTTAATTAACCCATTTTCCCATGGCATTGGCGGCATGGGTCTTGGTTCTGGCGCTTTTGCCATTTTGATTTGCAATTTTTCGCCTGAACCTTGCTGAAATCCAATCAACCAGAGCGAAGCGCTGGCATTCAGACGTTTGTTCTTTTTCCCGGATTGAATTTGCAAATCGATTTTGCTGTCGCCTGATTTTACAGCAACTTTGAACCATGCCCAGCGACCTTTTTGCTTCTCAATTTTTGGCTGGACTTTTTTGCCGTTCAGTTTCACTTTCACTTCTGGCAAAAATGCTTTTTTGTCCTGAACCTGATTTTCAACCAACAGCGCCAACGTGGCTCTCTCAAATGTTTCCGGGAGCGATAAATTTAAGCGGATGCGAGATTTCCCGTGACTATTTTTCACCTGAAAATCGTGTTTTGGTTCCTGAAAATCAGTCGCGCTAATTTTTTCGGGAAAATCTGACAGTGAAATCTTCTCTCCACTAATCTGAATTTCCGCCACTTTTTCGGGATTCAATAATCGCACATTTTCACCAGATTCCCGAATCGTAAATTTGAAATTCTCGCCTTCACTTTCCGTGTCAAAAACTGCCCCTGCCAGCAATGGCTCGGTCGCTTCTTCCAGCGGATAAATTTCATAGACAGCCGTTTCAAAACCCGAAAGCGGCAAAGTAACCTGTCCTCCGGAAGAATAAAGTTCAGGGGAAATCCAGCGCGTGGGATAAACGCGCTCCAGCACGAGAGATGCCGCATGAGGACAAAGACCAAAATCCGGCGATAATTTCACCGTTATTTTATCTGATTCAATTTTAGGATTGCGCACAGCGATGATACCGCGATGTTTTTTGAAATGCACGTATCCGTAAGGTTTTCGCT
>JAADFU010000098.1 GCA_013152715.1 Calditrichota bacterium | reverse complement strand
AAGAAACAGAGCCCGACCGGATTGTCCGACGCGTTGAGTTTACGGACATTCTCCGGGTCAAGAATCTGTGCCAGTCGTTCCGGTGAAAATGGATCCAATCGTTCTTTGTAACGCTGCCAGTCAGCACGTGTTTTAATGGGATAGTCAAGATGCCCATAGAATGTGGTCGGTGCCTTTTTATCGCGTTTAACGGTTGTGCCCATTGTTGTTGTCGCGATGATGTATTCACTGTCTTCAGAGATAACTTTCTCTTCAAATGGGGGAATTGGGTAAAGATCAACACCTCCGGCGTAAACGAGTTCTGCCATCTTCAAGAACTCCACAGGTGTCTTGTCCGGTGGCAGGCCTTCCTCATGCCAGCGCTCGATCGCAGGTTCCTCGAAAGGCTCTAACGCCATCACTGGCAGCCGATCTACAGGTTCGTAGCGCATGATTCTTAGAAAACGCTCACGATTATTCACGGACGATATTCCTTTCTTGCTCCATAAGCGTGATATAGGTCAGATGAAGCATATTTTACGCTCTTTTCATTTTTTTAATAAAAGCAAAATAACACTTGGGAAAATCACCCCGCTGAACGTTGAGAAGATCGAAATGCTACTGATTCTTTCCATTACAAATCGACTTAACAAGATTATATCGAAATAACCCCAAAAAGTCAAGCAAAAAAATACGCAAAAACAAAATATTTTATGAACAGAAGGCAGCTTGTGCAGGATTGTTTTATTTCAACGTCCTTTCAAACCAATCTACAACAGTTTTATTGAGCGAATCAGTCAAAGCCACACTGGAAAAAACATGATCGGCTCCTTCGACTAATTTCAGTTCTGTAGAAACATTTTGTCTGTCTTTTAGCAAATCAAAATAATCGTACGCCGCCGATTCAGGAACGACCACATCGTTATTGCCGTGAATGATGAGGGCGTGCCCGGCATAGTTTTTGATCGTTTCCAGCGGTTTGACTTGAGGGAGTACTTCGAAAAATTTTTGACCGACCGGGTTACCGCCAGTATCCAGATACCACGTACCGTCTGGTTTATGAATGCGAGGGATGTTTTCTAACAATTTTTTAAAATTTTCTTCCGGGCGCGACACAGCAGAGAGCAAAACAAGCGACTTAACGTCCGGTTCGCTACCGGCGAGTAGTGCGGCAACGCCGCCGCCCATGCTCAAGCCGAGTACGCCGATTTTATTCACGTCAACTTCTGGTTGCTGGCGCAGAAAAGCCAGGGCCGCGTTGGCGTCCGCCAATTCGGTTAAATAGGTCATTTCTTCGAACGTGCCTTCGCTGTCGCCGCTGCCGAAGAAATCGAAACGCAGGCAAACAAAGCCGGCTTTTGCCAGTTCGCGCGCCATTTCGGTGAACATGAAATGCGATTCCGCCTTGTTTCCGGTAAAACCGTGCAACAATATTACCGTCGGATATTTGGGAGAAGTTTTTCGCGGAAAATGCATTATCCCGACCAATTGATTTCCGTCTCTTTCAAAAACAACCGGTTTTTCATATTTTTGCATGGTCTGATCCTTCTGGCAATTGAATGTGAGGGAAATTGTCGCAATAATGAGCAAAAATATATTTTTCATCAACTGAAATCCTCCAGCTTGGTGAGATCAGATTTAAATTTCTCCTTTTCCTGGCGCAGCTTTTCCAATTTTTCCATCAAATTGCGATAATGAATCTGGAGCATTTCAAAGGCAAAATCGGATGTCAGTTCCGGTACGGCAAAGTCGATATTTTCAATAACGTCCGTTTTCCAATGCCAGTTGGGAATCAAACCTTTTTCGTCGGTGGCGAGAAACAAGATCGCATGATATCCGCGGCTGGCAGGAACAATGGCGTCGGTGTAAGCCAGCGTGTATTTGTCGGGCGTCACAGCGGCGAATTTATTTTGTTTTGCCGTTTCTTCAGCAGCACGAATGAGTTCGGGCGAGAATTTGTAACGGTTGATCATGCCTTCGACTGTGTAGTAGTGGAGAATTCCGCTGCCGAAGTTGTCAAAATTGATGAAATAACTGGCTTTCTTGGGTAAATCGATGGCGTGTTCCTTGAGAAAAGCCCGCATTCCCAGGGCGCCGACTTCCTCGCTGCCGGTGGCGACGAACCAAAATTCCGCCTCCGGGTAAGATTTTTCTTTGATGCGCGCGGCCAGGTCTAACATTACGGCGACTCCGGAAGCATTATCGGAAGCGCCCTGCACTAATTCGCCTTTGTAGCCGGCGTAAGTCAGCATGACAATTTGAATGACGACGTACGCTCCAATCAGGCAATTAATGATTTTTAAACTCAGTGGCTGAATGTCAAAAATACCCAGGGCGGAAATGAGCAATAGGAGGAACAACATGCCCAGACCGACTAAAAATGTGAGTCGAAATGAAGCGACTTGCTTTGGATTCCACATGGGGCCGGAGCGCGCAGTATCATAATGCGCCGTCAAAATAATTTTGTATGGTGCGTCGGGATTAGGAATTTTTCCCACGACGTTGTGCGATTTGGCGAAACTTAGAATAGGGGAGAGCGGTTTAAATCTGGTGGAAAAATGTCCCCAGAAAAGAATGATGCCGATGATGCCGACAATGGAAGCGACGAGCGGATTGAAAAAATAAAGCACTGCTTCTGCAAGGAAAAATAGCAAAATGATTACCAACTCCCAAGTCATGCGGCTCATGGAGCGAAATTGTTCAATTTCTGCCACTAACCCGATGGAACGCATCACCTGATAGATGTGTTCCGCTGCGCGATGTTCGTTTTGCGAACAGGAAGCCCGATTTTTGAAGATACACAATTCACCTAAAAAACGTTGGATTCGCATGTGACGCCTTTCTTTGATATTATTTCTCTTTTTTTGACAGGATCGACAGGATTATTTTCGATTCACCACGAAGCCGCCAAGACACCAAGAAAAAATTAAAGAAAGAAAGAGGAGCATTGCGTCCTCGTGGCTTTGTGGGATGTAATTAAAATTTAAAGCTTGGGAATATTATAGAAAAAAAATTTGTCATTATCAAGAAAATTTTTCAAGATTTACAAAAATAGCAACTATTTGTCCATTTTTCCCTTGCTTTTTTGGCTGAAATCGGGTAATTTTAAATGTTCATTTTAGAATTGGGGTTTTCATGACATCGTTGCAGGAAAAATTAGAACAATTACCGCGATCGCCGGGTGTTTATTTGTTCAAAGATAGAAAACAAAAAATCATTTATGTGGGCAAGGCGCGCGTTTTGCGCAATCGAGTGCGTTCATATTTTCAGAGCAGCAGAAATTTAGACCCCAAGACGAGACGCCTGGTCGCCAGAGTACACGATTTGGAGACGATCATCACTGACTCTGAAATGGAAGCCCTGATTTTAGAAGCCAATTTAATCAAGGAATACAGACCTCGCTACAACGTCAATTTGAAAGATGACAAAAGTTTTCCTTACATCAGAGTAACTAACGAGCCGTTTCCTCGAATATTTCCAACAAGGAAAATCGTGAAAGATGGATCTCGTTATTTTGGCCCCTATACTGATGTCAAAAAAATGCGCGATTTGCTCAAAGTTGCCAAGCGCATATTTCCCATTCGTAGCTGCAATCTGGATTTGAATGAAAAAAATATCGTTGCCGGAAAATTTAAGGTTTGTCTGGATTATCATATCAATCGCTGTCCCGGCCCCTGTGAAGGATTGATTTCGACGAAAGATTACGCAGAAATTGTCCAGCACGTGATTAATTTTATCAATGGGAGAGACCGGATTGTTCTGCAGAATTTGCAGGTAAAAATGGAGCGTTTCGCTGAAAATCTGGAATTTGAAAAAGCCGCGCAGGTCAGGGATCAGATTCAAAATTTAAAACGATTTCAGTATCGACAAAAAATGGTCACCCCGGAAGACATTGATCGAGATCTTTTTGCCATTTATTCCGAAGAAAATGACGCCTGTGCTGTGGTGTTCAAAATTCGCGAAGGCAGAATCATTGGCAGACACCATCACTTTTTGACTGGCGTCGAAGGAGAACCGCTGGAAAAAATTTTAACGCATTTGCTGATTCGCTACTACCAACATGCGGATTTCATTCCCGGAGAAATTTACATTCCGCAAAAAATTTCCGATGGAAATCACATTGAACAATGGTTGCGCGAAAGAAACGAAGAGACCGTTAAACTTATCGTTCCCATTCGCGGCGAAAAAGCGAAATTACTGGAAATGGCACAACATAATGCTAAACTTCTGCTGCAGGAATTGAAGCTACAAAAGATGAAAGAAAAGGATTTTGTGCCTCATGTATTGCAAGCGCTGCAGCGAGATTTGCACTTGCCGACGCCGCCCAAAAAAATTGAGGCGTTTGATATTTCCAATATTTCCGGAACTGACCCTGTCGCTTCGCTGGTAACTTTTGTTAACGGACAGCCGGCAAAAAGTGAGTACCGCCGTTTCAAAATACGAAGCAAATCCACGCCGGACGATTTTGCCATGATGGCGGAAGTCATTGAGCGCCGCTATTCTCGATTATTGCGGGAAAGAAAGGATTTGCCCGATTTGATTCTGGTGGATGGTGGAAAAGGGCAATTGTCCGCAGCGGTGAATGTCTTGAAAAAATTGGATTTGGCAAATCAACCAATTATCGCTCTTGCCAAACGACTTGATGAAGTTTATTTGCCCGGCGATCCTGATCCGCAAAATATTCCAAAAACATCGTCTGCGCTTCGGCTGCTGCAACGAATTCGCGATGAGTCGCACCGTTTCGCGGTCACCGTTTCGCGGTCGAATTTCACCGAAATTTACGGCGCAAGCGAGCAAAATATTCTGAATTGGACGAAATTCCCGGCGTCGGAGAAAAACGGAAGCGGCAGTTGATTCGCCATTTTGGTTCGCTGAAAAATTTGAAAACTGCCACTGCGGAAGATATAAAAAAGGTTAAAGGAATTCCTGCATCGTTGGCGGAGAAAATCTGGGAGTTTTTTCAAAAGAAAAAGTGACTTCTGCTTCAGGATTTAGCCACAGAGGCACGGAGTGCACAGAGATAAAAGGCTGACGCCTTAAATCCATTCTCTGGTTAGCGAGATTTCGGAATTTAGCCGTAAGGCTTTTATTGTATCTCATTGATATTTCACTTAAAAATTTTCAACTGCTCATTCATATTGCAATTATTTTCGAAAAATCTGATTTTAGAGAAGTATTTTGTTTTATCTTTTTTCGAACGACTCTATGAAAGAATTGCAATTTGATCAAAATAGTTCTCGATTTTAACTTGCTGGAACTCATTGTGAATAAAAAAATTGTTTCTCTTTTGTTATCAGTATTCATTTCCATACAATTGCCGCTTTTAAGCCAAAACGTTCGCGACCAAACGACACTGGTTTTTCCAGCGTTTTTGCACACTTACGGCATTCGCAAGGCGACACGTTTCCATTTATTTGTGTTCACAAAAAACCG